>JAKOPZ010000153.1 GCA_029778615.1 Chloroflexota bacterium
GTCAATCTGCAGCAGAAAGGGCGCACGGTCCAAAAATGTTTCATCACACGGATATGCTACAATTAGCATCGAGCCTCCTGAGAGCTGGAATCTTTGGTGTGGTAACCGCAGATTCTACCGCAGTAGGCTCATTTTGCTTCATTTCTTAAGGTTCGCTTCTCTCCTGGCTGGAGAGGGGTTTTCGGATGGAAACTAGTTAGCAATTCGTCACCCATTGGTGCGATTCCCGAACCAGGTGGCTATTCATCGGATTGTAAATTTCTGCGTGTCGCAGACCTAAATCTGGATGGTGCGCCTGAAGTGATGTATCAATGCAAATATGCTGTGGAAGTATGGCAATGGATGGGCAACGGCTTTTCCCTTTTCAAGGCGTATTGTCCCTATCTTTGCGACTCTGTCGTTATCCAAACCGAGTCGAGCCCAGAGCGCGGCGCGATTTTGATTTACAAACCCGAAACCAAACTTATTCGCGAAAAAGCGACGCGATTGTATGAACTGCGCGACAAAAAATGGGTGTGGATTATTCCCCTCGAAGAAACGCAAACACCCACACCGCCTGAACCACCGACATTTCGGGCAGAAATTACGAGTCTTTTGTTTCGCGCGCGCGATGCGCGTGCCGCGCTTGAACGTCTTGATACGGCAATTCCTCAAACCGCCGACGAGCTTGCGTCCATCTTGTATTTGCAAGCAATCGCGTACCATCAATTAGGCGAAACGGATTACGCAAACACGTTGTGGAATCGAATTTTACGCGTTGCACCAAACACCGCGTGGGCGCAGCGTGCGCGCGAACATTTGGAACGCGGCTGGTAACAATTGTTTCACGATTTTCTCAATCTGATTTACAATCCCCTCAATGTATCGCGACAAAAAAATCTCGCTCGTCATGCCCTGCCTCAACGAAGAAAAAGGGCTGCCCCAAATCGCCCGCGACCTTCCCGCCATCGTTGACCAAGTGATTGTCGTTGACAACAATTCCACCGATAACACCGCCGCCGTCGCGCGTTCATTCGGCTGGACGGTCATTCCCGAAACCCGACGCGGTTACGGACGCGCGTACAAAACAGGACTCGCCGCCGCAACGGGCGACGTGATTGTGACAATGGACGGCGACGGCACGTATCCGCGCAATTTCATTCCCGTGCTGATTGATGTGATGGACGACGAACAAATTGATTTCATTTCGTGCGACCGCACGGGACACAAAGACCGTCCGAGCAGTTTCTTGCGCGTATTTGGTAACGATGTATTGAATTGGTTTATCTTTTTGTTGTACGGTTTTCGCATTCACGATTCGCAATCGGGCATGTGGGTTTTCAAACGCGACCTCTTGACGCGCATGAATCTCACGAGCGACACGATGGCGTTTTCCGAAGAAATCAAACTCGAAGCATTCACGCTCCCGCACGCGCGCTGCAAAGAACTCGTCATTTATTACAAAGAACGTCACGGCGAAAGCAAACTCAACATCTGGCGCGATGGGTTTGCCAATCTCGCGTTTCTTTTCAAAAAAAGATTGGGCTTGCTCGGACGCGCAGAGCCGTTGATTGCGCGTGCCCAAGCGGGTATTGCCGCGCGCGAAAGCGCACAGTAAAAATTTCCCGAACCCTCAACGCGTCACTCCCCGCGCACATTTCCTCAAACCCACGCTTTAGCGATGACGAACCGACGACTTGAATTCCTGGCGCTGGCAATCCTGCTTGGCGTATTTGCGCTGTATGTGCGCGCGCTCTTTAATTTTTTCTTTCTCGACGATTTTGATTTGCTCGCCATTCGTTTGCCGCAGACGTTGGCAGAATGGCTCGCGCCCTTCGATTTGCGTTGGCAAAGTGTGTATGGCTGGTATCGTCCGCTGCCCCAATTCTATTACGTCGCATTGATGCGCCCACTCGCCGGCGCCAATCCCTTGCCCTATTTTGCGGCGAGTCTCGGACTCTTGCTGCTGAATGTTGCCTTGAGCGTTCGCGTCGTGCGTGCGCTCACCGGCACACTCGCCCTCGCGCTCGTCACCGCATTTCTCTACGGACTCAACTTTATTCACACCGAAACAATGGCGTGGGTCAGCGGCATCATCGAGCTTGCCCTTGTGTTTTTCAGTTTGGTCTGTTTGCTCGCCTTTATCAAATGGCGGCAGGCACACGCGCAGGGCAGACGCGCGCGCGCGTTCTGGTGCATCGCGTTCGTCGCATTCTTGTTGGCGATGGGCAGCAAGGAGACCGCGATTGTTTTGCCTGCGTGGTTGACGCTGTACGAGTGGTTTGTCGGTTCGGCGGGCAAAGCGCCCAAGTCCAAGTTCCTGTTCATTGCGCGCACACAGTTTCCGTTTTACGCGTTCGCGCTGATTTATCTATTCGTGCGCGCGTCCGCCATTTTGGAAAAAAGCGCGCAGAATTCGAGTTATACGTTTCGCGCCGGATTAACCCCATTGTCCAATTTTGTTTGGTACACGCGCTGGACGTTCGATGAATTTTTATATCCGCTCAATCTCGTCAAAGATATTCTGCTGCCCGCTGTTTCTTTGGGCAGATGGGTTTGGCTCGCGCTCGGGATTTTGCTTGCGGCGTTGGCGCTCGGCGGAATTGTGTTGTGGCTGCGCGCGCGAAAAAACGTTGGCAAATTCGCGCTGCCGCCGGACCTCAATTTCGTTTTGCTTGGTCTCGGTTGGTTTGTAACAGGACTGCTGCCCGTTGCATTCGCGGCAATTCAGCCCGCGTATTATTTGGAACTGCCCGTGCTCGGCGCGTATCTCGCGCTTGCGGTCCCCATCGTCGGCGGATGGAGGTGGCTGCGCGCGCGTTTGCAACCTCTCGCTGCGCTCGCCGCGTTAGGATTTGTGGCGTTGGTTACGTGGGGCGCGTTTGCGCGCGTCGCGGAAATGCAGCAAACTTCGATGGCGCGCGGCGGACCGATTGTGCGCGCGACGCTGGAACGTTTGCAAGATGCTCCGATTTTGACAACGGGCGCGACGATTTATTTTGTGGATTTTCCAGCGCACGTGTGGTCGGATTCGGCGGCGCAAAAAGCAATCGCGATGTATCATGCGGACGCGCGCGTCCGCGTGCGCGTCGTCGAAAATAATCCCAAGCAGTACCAACCGCAGCCCGGCGACGCGATTCTGCGTTATGCCGATGGCGCGCTCCTGCTTCAAATGGTTCCATAAGGCAATTGACGATGAATACTTTTGCGCTGCGGTTCGACCCTCGCGCCATCGAATTTTGGGCGGCGCGTTTTGGCACGGATGAATCCGCCACGCGTTTTTTTAAAGCAATTGTGCCGCGCGTCAGAAAACAAGGATTCCTGAACAAAACCGATTTCGTCACGTTGTGCGAATGGAACAGTTCGCGCCCGCGCGCGCTGTATCGTGCCAACGCCGAAGATTTCATCCGCGAAATTACGCGCATCTCGTTTTCCACCCAACACGAACGCGTGCGCGTTGAAATCTTGACCTTGTTAAAGGGTGTCTCGCTCGCGACCGCGTCGGTGCTGCTTCATTTTTGCGCGCCCGACCCGTACCCGATTCTCGACACCAATTCGTTATGGTCGCTTCAGGCGACGCCGCCCAAAAAATTCGATTTCGAATTCTGGTGGCAATACGTTCTGGTTACACGCAAACTCGCCAAACAAGTACAAGTGGACATGCGCACGCTCGACCGCGCGCTTTGGCAATACGCGCGCGAAAATCAATAATCTCCAATCTCCAATCTCTAGTCTCCAATCTCCCATGAACATTCATTCTCTCCCCCGCCTTCCGCTTGCCACACTTCCGACGCCGCTCGATGAACTGCCGCGTCTCTCGCAAGAACTCGGCGTGCGCGTTGTGATGAAACGCGACGACCTCACCGGTTTTGCGCTCGGCGGCAACAAGGCGCGCAAGCTGGAATTTCTCGTCGCGGACGCGCTCGAAAAAAACTGTGATGTGTTGGTGACGGGCGGCGGGGTGCAATCGAACCACATTCGCACCACAGCGGCTGCCGCGCGCAAAGCGGGGATGGACGCGGTGGGAGTTTTTTTTGCGTCGCCGGGCGGTGTCGCACGTCATCACGCGGACGCGGATGCCGTACTCAAAGATGAGCGTGATGACGTGCGAGAAGTGAATGGAAATTTATTGCTCGATGAAATTCTCGGCGCGCAATTGATTTACGCGCAAGCGGACAAACTCGAGACGGAACAGGTCATACAACGCGCGTGCGATGATTTGCGCGCGCAAGGACGCAACCCCTATCTCATTCCGGTCGGCGGCTCGACAAAACTCGGCGTGATTTCGTACATGCTCGCCGTCGGCGAAATGTTGGAGCAGGTGCGCGCCCAAAATATTTCCCCCGACGCGGTGGTGATTACGACGGGTTCGTGCGGCACGCACGCGGGCGTTTTGGCGGGCATGAAATTTTATGGCGCGGACATTCCCGTTCACGGTATCACGGTGAGCCGTCCGCGCGCGGAATGTTTGGAACGCGTCGCGCGTTTGGTAAGCGAGACCGCGCAATTTCTCGAACGCGAAATCGTCGTGAACGAAAATGACCTCATCGTCCACGACGAATACATCGGCGAAGCGTACGCGAAAATTACGCCCGCCGCGCGCGCGGCAATTCAACGCGTGGCGCGACTCGAAGGCATTTTTCTCGACCCTGTGTACACGGGCAAGGCGATGGCGGGGCTGTTCGATTTGGCGGGACGCGGAACGTTTGCGCCGGGCTCGACAGTCCTTTTTTGGCATACGGGCGGGGCGCCGGGCATTTTTGGTTTTCCGCGCGATGTGGTGTGAAACCAAAAAATCGGATGCACTGCATCCGATTTTTTGTCGTTAACCGATTTCTTTTTGGGCTTGGGGCATCAAAACGTTTGGGCGCGCGGCGGTTTTTTTACCGCGCGTAAGCCGCGTCCTGAGTGCAATAATGCCGTGTCGAAGCGGTGGGACACGCACGAGGAGCAAAACTGACAAGACCGCGCCGTACACCAACGGCTCGAATTTTTCGGCGGCTTTGGCTTGCCAGAAAAAATGCGTAATGACGAGAATCCCAATCGGGTAAATGAGCCAATGCAGACGCGTCCAATTTTTCTTGAGCCGTTTCATCCATCCTTTGGTGGAGGTGACTGCCAGCGCGACCAAAAGAAGCAGCGCTGCCAAGCCGACGAGAATGTACGGTTTGGTCGGAATGCCATCCTCAAAAATAAACGGAATGTCGAACGCGTAATCGAGCGCGATAAAGTTGATGAAATGCAAGCCCGCGTACATGAACGCGTACAGTCCCAACGCGCGCCGTACTTTGATGCCGGCGCGAAAATTGAACACGATGTACAGCGGCGTTGCGGACAAACAGAGCAAAAGCAAAATCATTGCCGTTCTGCCTGTCACATTGTTGAGCGTGACCACCGGGTCAACGCCGAGGTCATTGTTCAGTGTGCGCCACACCAGCCACAGCAGCGGACCCCATACGCCGATATGAACGAGCACACGCAGCCAATTTTCGCGCAGCCAGTTTTTTCCAAAAGCGTTTTTGTTTTTTGATGCACTCATGACGAGCGGAGGTGTCCTAGTAATTTGCACGCAAGTCCAATCCTTGATACAGACTCGCCACCTGGTCTTCATAGCCGTTAAACATCAACGTGCGGCGGCGTCCAATTTCGCCAATGCGGCGCTCCGACGCTTGTGACCAACGCGGATGGTCAACCGTCGGATTTACGTTCGCGTAGAAACCGTACTCGTCGGCTGCCGCGTTGCGCCACGTATTGTCAATCGGTTGGTCGGTCAATTCGATGGACACAATCGCTTTGATGCTCTTGAATCCGTACTTCCACGGCACCACCAAGCGAATCGGCGCGCCTTGTTGATTCGTCAAGGGTTTGCCGTACATGCCCGTCGCGAGAATGGTGAGATTGTTCATGGCTTCGTCGAGACGCAGACCTTCGACATAGGGCCACTGCAAAATATTATAGTTCTGATTCGGCATCTGGTCTTTGCGCATCACCGTTGTAAACTTTACGTACTTGGCTGAGGCGGTGGGTTCGACGGCTTGAAGCAGTTCGCTCAAATGAAAACCGACCCAGGGGATTGCCATAGACCACGCTTCCACACAGCGCAGACGATACACATGTTCTTCTTGCTTGAACTTGTTGTAAAGGTCTGCGAGCGAAAAGGTCTGCGGCTTGTTCACCATACCCGTCACCTCGACACTCCACGGCGAGGGCGTAAAGTTTTGCGCGAGGTCGGCGACGGCTTCTTTGTCCGTTGAAAATTCGTAATAGTTGTTATAGTGCGTGATTTGTTCAAAGGTGTTGAGCTTGTCGCCCAATTCGTCGGTTGTTACGTTACTGAATGGTTCGTTGTACGCCAGCGCGGCGGGCAAACCGTTTGCTCCGGCAGACGCGCTCGTTGAACCGCCAACGGCGGACGAGCTGCCCGCGCCTGCCGCAGGGGCGAGCGTTGGTTTCACTGCGGTCGGAGCTTGCGTTGGGGTTTGTGTGGGCGCGCACGCGAAAAGCAGCGCGCCTGCCGCAACGGGCACGGCTTTGACCAAAAAATGGCGGCGGTTCAAATAAATATATTTCGGGTGTTGCGCGTTCGGGTCACGTTTCAGCATTTCCTTTTCCTCATTCCACTTGTTTTGTCGGTTACGTTGACGCCACTAAAATAGAGTCCCTACAAGAGTGTATACGTTACACTATAAGCTTACTCAATGTGCAACTCTTTCGCGGGACAAATGTCATTTCGAGCCGTTCCCTCAATGCTTCGGGACAAGTTTTGCGAGAAATCTCATTCGCGCCTTGCGAGATTTCTCGCTCCGCTCGAAATGACAAAAGTGTTGCACATTAGGTTATAAGCTTGTATCTCAACACCTTAAAACGAAATTCTTAAGTAAATGTTAAATTTGCGACAAATGTTCATCCCAATCTTTCCGCCGGTATCATGGCAAAAATTCAGCCCGAATTGATTCGCATTGCGGCGCGGCAGGTGCGGGTGTGGCGAAACGCTCCGCACCAAGCTGAACGCCCGAATTTATTTCTCGTTCA
>JAKOPZ010000154.1 GCA_029778615.1 Chloroflexota bacterium
CGTGAAACGTGAAACGTGAACGTCAAACGTGAAACGTGAAACGTGAAACGTCAATCGTCAATCGCAAAGCGCCCCTGCTACTTACTACCTACTACCTACTACATTTCCTATGATACGCGGTTTTTGGCACGTCTCGTTCACTGTGCGCGATTTGGATGCGGCGGTGAAATGGTACACAGAGGTTTTGGGACTCGAATTTGTGCGCGGGCAAGTGCAGCAGAATGAATACACGAGCAAGCTCGTCGCGTTTCCCGAAGCGCATTTAAAAGTCGCGCAGCTGCGCGTGCCGGGACAAACGATTCCGCTGTCGCGCCATCACATCGAACTCGTCGAGTACGTGCATCCGCGCGGCGAGGACATTCCGCTCGATACAAATCGCAACGGTGTCGGACATTGGGCATTTATGGTGGACGACATTCACGCGGAATTTGAACGTATGAAAAAACTCGGCGTGCAATTCAAAGCCGACGCGCCGATTCCGATTGAGCAGGGCGTAAACAAGGGCGGCTATGCGATTTATTTTTCAGACCCCGATGGAATTACTTTGGAGTTGTTACAGCCACCGCCATAGGTTCGGTTTTTGGATAGCGACGAGGAGGTGACGCGAAACAAGATTTATTCAATCACCCAACGTTTATCAACCAACCCCAGTATCAAAGAGGAGGACTGGAATGAAGAGCATTCCTTTGAAAGGCACGTTCGCAGTCGTCGTGGTGGCGACGCTCGCAATTTCTCTTTTGCTTCTCGCTGCGTGCGGCACACCTGCCACGCCCCCGCCGCCGCAAGTGGTCAAAGAAACCGTCGTCGTACCCCAAACCGTCGTAGCACAGCAAACGGTCCAAGTTCCCGTACAACAAACAGTTGTTGCCCAACAAACCGTCGTCGTACAACAAACCGTCGTCGCGCAGCCCACCGAAGCGGCGCTGCCGTACGCGGGACAAACGGTCAACATCTTGACCTTTACCGGTCCGCAAATCGCCGAACCGCTCCAACGACGCGGACCCGATTTTGAAAAATTGACGGGCGCACACATCAACGTTATCACTGTGCCGTTTGCCGACTTGTACCAAAAAGTTTTGACCGACGCGACGACGGGGACTAATTCGTATGATGCGTGGGTTTTCAATCCGCAATGGTTCAGCGATTTTGTCGCTGCCGGTTTCGTCCAAGACATTAGCGACCGCGTCAAGAACGACAAGGCGCTCGAATGGGATGACGTTGCGCCGTTCTTTCGCGATTTCTCCGCCACCTATGATGGCAAAGTGTACGCCATTCCGCTCGACGGCGATTTCCACATGCTGTATTACCGCTCTGACCTTTTGGAAAAAGATGGTCTGAAAGCGCCTGAAACGTGGGACGACTATCTTGCCATCGCGGCAAAATACAATGGCAAAGACTTGAACGGCGATGGACAGCCCGATTACGGTTCGTGTCTGTTCAAGAAAAAAGCCGCGCAGTCGTACTGGACGATTTTGGACATTGCCGCTCCAATGATTCAAAGTCAAGGCACGGGGCAAGGCACTTTCTTTAACACCGAAAATATGCAGCCGCTCGTAAACAACGCAGCGTTCAAGAAAGCGCTCGAAATCTACAAAGAGACCGGCAAGTACGGTCCGCCCGATGAATTGAATCTTGACGTGGGCAACACGCGCGGTCTGTTTGTTTCCGGACGCTGCGCGCTCGCGATTGACTGGGGTGATATCGGCTCGCTCGCCATTGACCCGACACAGTCCCAAGTCCAAGACAAAGTGGGTGCGGCAGTTTTGCCCGGCTCGAAAGAGGTTCTGGATTGGGCAACCGGCAAGCTCGTGCCCTGTGACGCGAAAACCTGTCCGTATGCGGTGAATGGCGTCAACCACGCGCCGCTCGCCGCCTTTGGCGGTTGGTCGGGCGCAATCAATACCAACAGCAAAGTCAAAGATGCCGCGTACGCGTTCCTTTCGTACATGAGCCAACCCGCGCAAGCGAACGTGGACGTAACCATCGGCAAGACCGGTTTCAATCCGTATCGCACTTCGCAGTTCCTCAATCGCGAAGAATGGGTGAAGGCGGGCATGAGCCCGAAAGCGGCGAGTGATTATTTGGGCGCGATTGAAGATTCGCTCAACAGCCCGAACATGGTGCTCGACCTCCGCATTCCGCAAAATCAGTACTATGAACAGGTCGTGCTCGACCAAGCGGTGTCGCAGTTCCTCGCGGGTGAAATCACAGCAGACCAGGCGATGAAGCAAATTGAAGACGCATGGAATGCCAAGACCGATGAACTCGGACGCGACGCGCAGCTCGCGGCGTACAAAGCGTCGCTCGGCGTCGCGCGGTAACGTAGAGTACGGCTTTCATTTCGATCCAGACAAAGTGCGATAGAGTTCGTCGCCGAAATCTCACTCGTCACAAACGGCTGAGATTTCTCGCTCCGCTCGAAATGACAAAATCAATTTTGTCGTGCGCTGTCGCCAGAGACGCGGCAGCGCACGACAATCCCGCTTTAACGATGGACATGATTCAAACTCAGGATGTAGCGCAGTCGCAGGTGGCAAGCGCTCCGCTGCAGGTCACCCGCACCGCGTCGCTGCGCGAACGCGTGAGCGTCGCTTCGTTCATCCTCCCTGCGGTTTTTATCATCCTCTTTCTCTCCATCTTTCCGCTCATCGTCTCACTCTACATCTCTTTGTCGCGCATGCAATTTGTGCGCGGCGGCGTACAGCTCACGTTCATCGGTTTTAATAATTATGCAAAACTCCTTTTTGGGCTTGACCAAACGCGCTTTCTCGGAAAATTCGGTGAGCCGAATATTATCGGCTGGCTTGTTATCGCGCTCGTGATTTTCAGTCAGGTGTACGGGTTCGTGCGCTATTTCCGCGACAGCCGCGTGAGCGTGATTGGTGTTATCGGGCGAAGTATTCTGGCGTTGACGGTGGTGGGCTTGGCAGCGTTGACCGTGTTCACGTTATCCGAAAACGGACGTCCGGGAACACTCTGGGTGACGCTGTTTTATGTATACGTGGGAATTGCGGTGCAGTACGGCATCGGTTTGTTGATGGCGTACTTGTGCGCGCAGCATATTCCGGGGCGGCGCTTTTTCCGCGTGGTGTTTTTGCTCCCGATGATGATTACGCCCGTCGGCGTCGCATACATGTTCCGCATGATGGTGGACACTTCGGTCGGACCGCTCGCACCGCTCTGGCTGGCGATGGGGCTGCGCGACGTGTCGTGGGTGAACAATCCGTGGACGGCACGCGCGGCGATTCTCGTCAGCGACATTTGGGAATGGACGCCGTTCATGTTCATCGTGCTGCTCGCGGCGTTGGAAAGTATGCCGACCGAGCCGGTGGAAGCGGCAGTGGTAGACGGCGCGAGCAAGTGGGATATTTTTCGCCATATCACCCTGCCCGCGCTCTTGCCCGTTTCGACGACGCTGCTCTTGATTCGGATGATTGAGGCGTTCAAGATTATTGATTTGCCCAATATCTTGACGAGCGGCGGACCCGGTACGGCGACGGAATCCATGACGTTGGAATCGTACTTTGTGTGGCGCGCGTTAGATATCGGCGGCTCGGCGGCGGTCGCGTATCTGCTCCTCATCGTCGTCACGATTTTTGCTACCGCCTATGGCGCGTTGATTCGGCGGCACGTGGAGGTGGAATACTAATGCGACGTTTTCAACCAACCTTTTCCATTTACACCCCGCGCGCGCTGGGCATGGTCCTCACGTACCTCGTTTTGATTCTTTGGACAATTATTGTTTTGTTTCCGCTGTACTGGATGGTGGTCACGTCGTTCAAACTGCCGATTCAAGTAAACAGCGGACCCGTGTATTTGCCCTTTGTAGATTTTCAACCGTCGCTCCACGCGTGGCAATATATTTTGTTCGGCGATTTGGCGAATGATACGCGGCGGCAGTACATCAACACCGCCGTCGTCGCGACGACCAGCACAATTTTGGTGATGGGCATTGGTTCAATGGCAGCATACGGCTTGACGCGCTTTCAATACCAGCCGCGTCTGGGCATGATTGTGTCTTTTATTTTGTGTGTGGTGCTCGCGATTATTTTGGCGCTGCTGCGCGTGCCCATCGCCTTGGCAATTGTGGTCGCGGTCGCGTTGTTTGTGATTGTGATGCTGACGATTGCGAAACGGTTTCGTCGTTCACTCGGTAACAACGACATTGCGTTTTGGATGGTGTCGCAGCGCGTGCTTCCGCCCGTCGCGGTCGTCATTCCCATCTATGTCATGTATCAACAGCTGGGGCTTTTGGACACGTGGGCGGCGCTCATCATCACGTACATTGCCGCGAATCTGCCAATTGTGGTTTGGCTGATGCGCGATTATTTCGCGACGATTCCGCTCGAGCTGGAAGAATGCGCGGCGATTGACGGCGCGTCGCGCTATCGCACTTTTTGGTCCATTGTGCTGCCGCTTTCGGTGCCGGGCTTTGTCGCGACGTTTTTGTTTGTGCTCGTGTTTGCGTGGAACGAATACTTGTTCGCGCTGTTTCTCACCAACGCGAACGCGCAGACATTGCCTGTGAGCATCGCCGCGCAAAATGCGACGCGCGGTCCGCAGTGGTGGTACATGTCGGTGTTGGTGTTGATAATGATTGCGCCGGTGATTGTGATGGCGTTGCTGCTGGAACGCTACATGGCAAAAGGGTTGTTGGTGGGAGCCGTAAAGGGCTAAGGTTCCGCCCGGGAGGAGGTGAACACCTTCCGCACGGAGACCCGTTTGCCCGTGCATAATGGTGTTACACTGGTCGAAAATATCTTTGTCGAAAAGCTTGCCGCAGAAAAAGCGTACGAATTTCTCTTGGTCATTGCGCCGCTGCGGATTTATGGCGCAACGGGATCTTGGGTGAATCCGATTGCGATTACTTGATGCCAAGTTCCTTTGCAATCAATCATGAACATTATTGACTCCCACGTTCATTTTTGGGATCCGCAAAAATTGCGTTACGCGTGGTTGGATGATCAGCCGCGTTTGAATCGCGCGTTTGTGACAGACCATGTGCCCGCGCAAGTGAACGGCGCGCGCGTGGAGGGAATTGTTTTCGTCCAAGCCGATTGCGCGGCGGAACAAGGATTGGCAGAAGTGGATTGGGTCACAGCGCTCGCTCAAGACGATGCGCGGGTTCGCGGCATTGTCGCGTTTGCGCCGCTTGAGGACCCGGTAAATTTGCGCGCGCAGTTGGACGAATTAAAGAAACGTCCGTTGGTGCGCGGGGTGCGCCGTTTGATTCAGGATGAAGAGGCGGGTTTTTGCTTGCGCCCCGATTTTGTCGCAGGCGTTCAATCGCTTGCCGCATACGATTTCTCATTCGACGTTTGCATTCGACATTGGCAGCTTGGTGATGCGATTGAATTGGTACGCGCGTGTCCGCGTATCAATTTTGTTTTGGACCACTGCGGCAAACCCGACATTCGAAATCAAATTCGCAAACCGTGGCGCAATCAAATCTCAGAGTTAGCCGCGCTTTCGAATGTATCATGCAAACTTTCGGGTTTGGTGACCGAAGCGGATTGGACAACTTGGACGCCCGCCGATTTGCAGCCGTACATTCAACACGTGCTTGCCGCGTTCGGCACAGACCGCGTACTGTTTGGCAGTGACGCGCCGGTGGCGTATCTGGCATCCACCTACGAGCGCTGGGTGGAAACATTGCACGCGGCGACGGAACAATTGGACGACGTGGCGAAAGAAAAGTTGTGGCGCGCGAACGCGAAAAATTTTTATCGGCTCTAGTACCATGTCATTCCGAACGGAGTGAGGAATCTCAATGCAATATCGTCCTCTCGGCAATACCGGCATGAACGTTTCGATTCTCGGTCTCGGCTGCGCGCCGCTCGGCGGCGCGTACGGCGCGTTTGAGCAAGCAGAGGCAATCCGCGCGGTGCATCTCGCGCTCGACAACGGCATCAACATTCTCGATACGTCGCCGTACTATGGCGCGACCAAATCCGAAACGGTCTTGGGCAAAGCGCTGCAAGGCATTCCGCGCGAGCGATATTTTCTTTCCACCAAACTCGGACGCTATGGTTTGGACGATTTCGATTTTTCGGCAGAGCGCGTGCGGCGCAGTGTGGACGAAAGCTTGGCGCGGCTCGGCGTCGAGTACGTGGACATTCTCTTGTGTCATGACATTGAATTTGTTTCGCTCGACCAAATTGTGAATGAAACACTGCCCGCCGTGTACGAAATTCAAGCGCAAGGCAAGGCGCGTTTTGTCGGCGTGAGCGGACTGCCGCTCAAAATTTATCCTGCGATTTTGGACCGCGCGCGGCTCGACGTAATTCTTTCGTACTGTCACTATTCTTTAAACGACAGTTCTCTCGAACTGCTCGTTCCCTATCTGCAATCCAAGCAGGTGGGGATTATGAACGCGGCGGCGACGAGTATGGGTTTGCTCACCGAAAGCGGACCGCCCGCGTGGCATCCCGCGTCGCAGGAAATCAAAGCGGCGTGCGCGCAAGCCGCGCAGTACTGTCGCGCGCGCGATGTGAACATTGTGCAACTCGCCGTTCAATACGCGTTGGCGAATCCCAATTTCGCGACGACGTTCGTGGGCACCGCGCATCCTGAAGAAGTGCTCAACAACATCCGTTGGGCAGAGGAGCCGCTGGACGAACAGCTGCTGGCGGAGGTGCAAGAAATCCTCGCGCCGATTCACAATCTCTCATGGGCGAGCGGGCGAGCAGAGAATAATTAAAGCCAAACGCTATGGGCGATGCCAAAAGCATCGCCCGTTTTTTTTCAAAAAAAGTGCTTGACAACTGCCCAAAGCGCGTGTATAGTATGAAAGCGCTTCTGCAAGCGCTTTCATAGTTATAATTCTCCTATCTATGATAAACCGAAATTCACCTGCCACGATTGACGACGTTGCCCGCCACGCGGGCGTTTCCATTTCCACAGTCAGCCGCGTGCTGAACCGCAATGTTCCCGTTTCCGAAGAGGTGGTCGCCAAAGTGGAAGAGGCAATGCGCGCGCTCCGCTACACTCCGCGTGCAGCCGCGCGCAACCTCGCCACCTCACGCACCAACACGCTCGGTCTCTTGCTCGCCGAAATCGTCGGCGATTTTTTTAGTCCCCTCTTGAGCGGCATTGAAAGCGTCGCCGCACAGCACGGCTATGACCTTTTGATTTCCACCGCAGGGCGGCGTGGTCCACAGAATCAACTGCCCGGACCGTTTCACAAACACAACGCAGACGGACTTTTGATTTTCGCGGGAAGTCTCAGCGACGACGGCGTGCGCGATACGCATTCGCTCGGCGTGCCGATGGTGCTGCTGCATCAAACGCCCCCCGATGGATTGCCCGTGCCGTGCGTGACGATTGAGAACAAAGCCGCGACGCGCGCAATCGTCGAACACTTGATTGTTTCCCACAAACGGCGGCGCATTGTATTTCTGACGGGCGAACCAAATAACGAAGACGGCTCTTGGCGCGAGATGGGGTACCGCGAAGCATTGACCCATCACAACATTCCGATTGAACCCGCACTGATTGCGCCCGGGCATTTTGACCGCCACATCGCGCAAACGAGCATCGAGCAACTGCTGCGTGACGGAATTGAATTTGACGGCGTGTTCGCGGGTGACGACGAAGCTGCCGTCGGCGTTTATGCTGCTCTTCGCAACGCGCATTTGAAAATTCCCGATGATGTTTCCGTCGTCGGTTTCGACGACCAGAGTTTGGCGCGCGTACTCCAGCCCGCGTTGACGACAGTGCACGTGCCGATTGACCAAGTGGGCATCGAAGCAACGCGCCGCTTGATGCAATTGATTCAAAACGAACCGACGGAAGTGTTGACGCTGCTGCCGACGACATTGGTCATCCGCGCGTCGTGCGGATGTCCCGAATAGAAAATTCTTTTTGCGCGTGAATCGAATTATCCCGCTTTGCGCGCGGCGCCGACGACAGACGCGTTTTGTTTTGGTCGTCGCCGCCATTGGAAAGGAGTTGCCGCGCGCGCGAGTCCCCAAAAAATTTTCCCATTCCCATTCCTGTGACCCATGATGCCCGCGAGAGTTACATGAAAATTTTTTTTGATGTAACTGCGTCATGGGTCCATTGAAAAACCCAAATCAGGAGGAGAGTTTTCATGAAGAGCCGAATCGTTTCCCTTTCGATTCTGGTCGCCGCTTTACTGTTCGTCATCGCGGCGTGCGCGCCGGCGGCAACCCCCGCGCCCGCGCCGACCCCCGCGCCGCAGCCCACCGCCGTTCCCGCACAACCAACGACAGTTGCGCAACCAACCACCGCGCCTGCCGAACCGACGAGCGCGCCCGAAGCAACGACTGCTGCCGAACCGACCGCCGTGCCGACTGTTGGCATCATCGCCACGCCGCCGCCGCCCGAAGCAGGCAAAGTCCAAATTCGTTGGTTCATCGGACTGGGCACGGGCAACGACCCCGAACAAGTCAAAGTGGAACAAGAGGTCGCGGACAAATTCAATGCGTCGCAAGACAAAATTCAACTCGTGCTCGAAGTGGTTTCGTACGACGCGTCGCGCGACACGCTCGCGACCGAATTGGCTTCGGGCAATCCGCCGGATATCGTCGGACCCGTCGGCGTTTCGGGCGCGGAAGCATTTCACGGACAATGGCTCGACCTCGCGCCGTACATTGCGAAAAACAATTATGACCTTTCGCAGTTTGACGAGAGCGCGGTGGACTTTTACAAAGTCGGCGGTGAAGGCCAAGTCGGTTTGCCGTTCGCGATTTATCCGTCCGCGCTGTTTTATCAACGCGACATGTTTGACGAAGCGGATTTGAATTATCCGCCGCACCAGTACGGCGCAAAGTACAAGTGGAAAGACGGCACAGAAGAAGAATGGAATTACGACACGCTGCGTAAACTTGCGTTGATGCTCACGGTGGACAAGAATAACAAAGACGCGACGGACAGCGCGTTCGATACGAAAAATATCGTCCAGTACGGTTACGAGCCGCAGTATCAAGACTTGCGCGCGGTGGGTTCGTACTTTGGCGCGGACACGTTCGTCGCGCCCGACGGCAAGACCGCGCAGATTCCGCCGCAGTGGGCAGCCGCGTGGAAATGGGTCTATGACGGTATTTGGAAAGACCACTTTATCCCGAACGGTCCAACGCGCGAAAGTCAAGAGTACGGACAGGGCAATCCGTTCAATTCCGGCAAAGTGGCGATGGCGTTAACGCATCTCTGGTACACCTGCTGCCTCACCGACGCGGGCGGCAATTGGGATGTCGCAGTCGTTCCTTCGTACAACGGCAAGACCACCTCGAACTTTAATGCCGACACATTCCGCATCTTGAAGGCGTCGAAACATCCCGACGAAGCGTTCACCGTGTTGACGTACTTGCTCGGTCCCGCGTCGTTGGAACTTTTGAAAACGTACGGCGGCATGCCCGGACGCACGGCAGACCAAGCCGCGTTCTTTGATTCGCTGAATCAAGAGTGGAAACAAAAAGTGGACTGGCAAGTGTTCGTCGAAGGGATCCAGTTCGCGGACAATCCTTCGTTCGAAGGATACATGCCGAATTACAACGAGGCGTTCGACCTTTCCAACGTATTCTTGAACAAGTTGTACACCACCGATGGTCTCGACGTGGACAAAGAAATCGCCCAGTTCCAAAAAGATTTGCAAGCGGTGTTTGACAAAAAGCCCGCGCCGTAGGTCGCAACCGCGCGGCGTTCTGCTCCCTCCCTGTTCCCCCTGTTCACGCGCAACGTGGCGGGGGGAAGCAGGCGGGACAAATGTGATATGAATTCGTTCACTGAACTGTTTTCCATTTTTCGTCTCCGCGGCAACGCACGGCGCGAAGCGCTGACGGGACTCGCGTTCATTTCGATTTGGATTGTCGGCTTTGTCATTTTTACGGTGACGCCAATGATTGCGACGCTCGGGTTTTCGTTCAGCAATATCAATCTCGCGCAAGAACAACCGCTCAAATTCGTCGGCTTGCAAAATTATCAGGCGATGGTGAGCGATTCGCAGCTGCAAAACGCGCTCGGCGTGACGCTCAAGTATGCGCTTCTCGCGTTACCCATCGGACTCGCGCTGCCGCTCGGCGTGGCGATGCTGCTCAACAACAAATATCTGCGCGCCAAAGGATTTTTCCGCGTCATGTTTTACATGCCGTACGTGATTCCTTTCGTCGCCGGAATTTTTGCGTGGGGCAGTTTGTTGAATCCCGAACAGGGCTGGATTAATCAGGGACTGGAAGCGTTGGGCGTGCAAAATCCGCCGGGCTGGTTGAATGACCCGACGTGGGTGTATCCGAGTCTGGTGATTCTCGGTTTATGGGGCATCGGCAGCGCGGTGATTATCAATCTCGCCGGACTGCAAGGCATTCCAACAGAATTGTACGACGCGGCAAAAGTGGACGGCGCGGGTTGGTGGGCGACGTTGTGGAATGTGACGCTGCCAATGATGTCGCCTGTGATTTTTTATTCGCTCGTGCTCGGCATCGTCGGCGTGTTTCAATATTTTCTCGTGCCGCTCGTGTTGACGCAAGGCACCGGGCGTCCCGGCGGCGCGACAATGTTTTTCAATCTCTATTTGTACAAAACGTTTTTCACATTTCAAAACATGTCCTACGGCGCGGCGCAAGCGTGGGTGTTGTTCCTCGTCATTCTCGCGTTCACGGTCTTTTTGTTTTGGAGCAGCAAGTACTGGGTGCATTACGCGGGAGAGAATCGGTGATGTGCGGGCGAATCGAATTCGCAACAACGCATCGCGAAATCAACCTTCGTTGATTGAGTCTGTGCGGGCGAATCGAATTCGCAGCAACGCATCGCGAAATCAACCTTCGTTGATTGAGTCTGTGCGGGCGAATCGAATTCGCAGCAACGCATCGCGAAATCAACCTTCGTTGATTGAGTCTGTGCGGGCGAATCGAATTCGCGGCAACGTATCGCGAAATCAGCCTGCGCTGATTGAGTCCGCGTAGGCGGACTTGGCGATGAGTTGATGCGGTTTCCAACCGCCCCAAATGAAAAACTATGCAAGTCAAAACTGCAAACGAAACAATCACTGCCCAGCCGCTCGCCGTTCCCGCGCGTTGGGCGCGGCGTTTGCGCGACGCGAGCAAATCGTTCACTGTCACGTTCATCATTGTCGTCTTGCTCGCCGCGTTTCTTTCGCCGCTGCTTCGCATCACGACCAACTCGTTCAAGACCGCCGACCAGGTGGCGGAATTGGGCACACCGCTCTATCCTGCGAAACCGCGCACGTTGACGTACAATGGCGTCGAGTACGATATTTATAAAGTGCCGCTCGCGGATGGGATTCACGAACTCGCGCTGTACAAAAAAGGGCGCGCGACGAGCGAGTTTCTCGACCCCGCGAATCCCTCTGCGCCGCCGCTCGTGTGGGAGGGCGCGTGGCGTTCGCTCGACCGCGCGTGGGAATTTGCGCCGACGCTTTCCAATTATCAAAAAGTGTGGGAACTGCTCGATTATCCGCGCTTGATGTTCAATACAATCGCGCTCGCGATTTTGAGTACCATCGGCGTACTCTTTTCCAACACGCTCGTCGCGTACGGCTTTGCGCGCTTTCGCATTCCGGGCAAACAATTTTTATTTACGATTGTGATTGCGACCATCTTTTTGCCCGAAGCCGTGACGCTCATCCCGACGTACACGTTCTATGTAAAACTCGGTTGGGTCGGCACGTGGCTGCCGTTACTCGTGCCCACATTTTTTGCGAACGCGTACGATATATTTCTTTTGCGCCAATTTTTTCTGACGATTCCGCGCGAGATGGACGAAGCGGCGATGATGGACGGCGCGGGACCTTTTCAAATTTTGCGTTCGGTGATTTTGCCGCAAGCGTGGCCCGCAATCATCGCCGTCGGCATTTTTCATTTCGTCTATGCGTGGAATGATTATTTCGGTCCGCTCATTTATCTTTCCACCCATCCCGAATTGCAACCGATTGCGGTAGGGCTCGCGCGTTTCAACAGCATCTATGGCAACAAACCCGAACTTACGCAAGCGGGAACGATTATGACACTGATTGTGCCGGTGATTATTTTTATTTTCACGCAAAAGTTTTTCATGCAGGGCGTCGTGATTACGGGGGTTGAAAAGTAGGTGTCAAGTAGTAGGTAGCGGGTAGTAGGGCGACTTGATACCTGCTACTTGCTACTTGCTGCATTCCAAATATGAAAGTTGCTGTCATTGGCGGTGGTTCAACTTATACGCCTGAACTCGTCAACGGCTTTTTGCAGCGCACCGCGAGTTTTCCGCTGACGGAATTGTGGCTCGTGGATATTGACGCGGAACGTTTGCGCGTCGTCGGTGGATTCGCGCAGCGCATGGTCGAATCGAAAAACGCGGCGTTCAAAATTTTTCTTACCACAAATCGGCGTGAGGCATTGCAAGGCGCCAGTTATGTCACAACGCAATTGCGCGTCGGGATGATGCCCGCGCGGCGCAATGACGAATATCTCGGCAAACGTCACGGGCTCATCGGTCAAGAAACGACGGGCGTCGGCGGCACGGCAAAAGCGCTGCGTACCATTCCCGTCATTCTCGACATTGCGAACGATATGCGCGAACTCGCGCCGAATGCGCTGCTCGCAAATTTTACAAATCCCGCTGGACTTGTGACGCAAGCATTATCACAATACGCGCCCGATATTCTCGCCGTCGGCGTTTGCAATGTGCCCATCAATACCAAAATGCGAATGCTCACGCGTTTGGAAAAAATTTTGGGCACGCAGATTGACCCGGCGCGCGGCGATTTGAAAACGCTCGGACTGAATCATTTGTCGTGGCATCGCGGCTTTACGCTCGACGGCGAAGATGTGTGGAACACAATTTTGCAAGACACGCTCGCGGAATTGAAAACACAGGAGCATCCCGAATGGAGTCCGCGTTTGGTCGAATCCTTGCGCGCGATTCCGAATTATTATTTGCAGTACTTTTATTACACCGCAAAAAAATTGGCGGAACAAGAACACTGGCCCCCCTCGCGCGCGGAACAAGTGCAGGAAATTGAAAAAGGATTGTTGCAGCAGTACGCCGACCCCGCGTTGACCGAAATGCCCGCCGATTTGATGAAACGCGGCGGCGCGTATTATTCCACCGTCGCGACGCAACTCTTGAACGCGCATTACAACGATTTGAACGAAACGCACGTCGTCAACATCGCGCACAACGGCGCGGTATCGTCGTACCCCGCGCATTGGGTTTTGGAAATGCCCGCGCGGGTGAATCGGCAAGGCGTGCATCCTATTCCCACCGACCCGCTGCCCGACGCTTGCTTTGGTTTGCTCGCCCAAGTAAAATCGTACGAACTGCTCACCGTCCAAGCCGCCGTTCATGGCGACCGCGAAGCCGCGTATCAAGCGCTTATCACGAATCCGCTCGGACCCAAACCCGACCAAGCGCAAGCGGTGTTGGATGATTTGTTGGAAACGAACAGAGAATATTTACCGCGATTTTGGGGTTGAGAAGCGAGAAACGTGAAACGTCAAATGTAATAACGAATTTATTCGTTCCATAGCTGATGGTTGATGGCAGGCGGCAAATCACAAATCACAAATCACAAATCACAAATCACCCAATCTCTAATCTCCAGTCTCCATTCCCCATGAATCCCATTCTTTCCAAACTCGGTTACGACGAAAACGCGCGCGTTGTCATTCTCCACGCGGACGATATTGGCATGTGTCAGGCGTCGGTGGACGCGTACGCGGAGCTTTTAGAATTTGGCATCATGTCCTCTGCTGCGACGATGGTGCCGTGTCCGTGGTTTCCCTACGCGGCGGAAAAATTCCACGCGTTGCAAAACAATCCGCGTATTGACATTGGCGTACATTGCACGCTCAACAGCGAATGGAAAAATTTCCGTTGGGGCGCGGTCTCGACACGCGACGCCGCGAGTGGTTTCTTGGACGCCGACGGCTATTTTTATTCTCGCAGTGAACCAACCCAAGAAAACGCGCAGCCCGATGCGGTAGAAATTGAATTGACCGCGCAAGTGAAACGCGCGCTCGCGGCAGGAATTGACGTAACGCATTTGGATACGCACATGCTCACGGTGTTTCATCCGCAACTCTTGCCGCCGTATTTGCGCGTCGCGAAAAAATTTCGTTTGCCCGCGTTCGTCTTGCGTCCCGAACACGAATGGCTGCGCGAAATGCCGCGCAGCGTCAAGGCACACTTGCGCGCGGCGGAGAAACGCGGGATGCCGCTCTTTGACCATTTCGACGCGTTGGATTTGTCGAATCACAAAAATCGTTTGCAAAAAGCGCAACGCGCGTTGGACGCATTGCCTGCGGGTTTGAGCGCGCTCGTGTTTCATCCCGTGCGCGACAGCGCCGAAGTGCGCGCGATGGCGCCCGATTGGAAATGTCGCGTCGCCGATTACAAATTATTTTTGAACGAACAATTCCGCGCGATGATTGCGGAATCCGGCGTACACGTCATCGGTTATCGCAAACTGCGCGACGCGATGCGGAATCACGTTTGACGTTTGACGTTTGACGTTTTACGTTTGACGTTTGACGTTTCACGCTTTATATCATTCGTCATCCGTCAAATCTCCAGTCTCCAATCTCTATTTTCCAATCTCCAATTTATGCCTCACTATTTTCTTGGCGTTGACATTGGCAGTTCCAAAAGCCACGCGTGCGTTGCGGACGAAACGGGGCAAGTCCTCGGTTTCGGCAGCGCGGGCGCGGGCAATCACGAATCGGTGGGTTACGAAGGATTGATTCGCGCGCTCGACGAATCCACACAGCGCGCGTTGGCGCAGGCGAACGTTTCCAAACGCGACATCGCGGGCGCGGGGTTCGGCATCGCGGGTTTTGATTGGCAAACCGAACGCGCGGCGATGCTCGACGCGATTTCGACATTGAAACTCGATGCGCCCGTCGAAATTGTGAATGATGCAATGCTCGGCGTGATTGCGGGCGCGCGTGACGGCTGGGGTGTCGCCGTCGTTTCGGGAACGGGCTGCACCGCGCGCGGACGCACGCGTGACCGCCAACGCGAAGGCATGGTTACGGGCGCGGGGCAGTGGATGGGCGAAGCAGCGGGCGCGGGCGAATTGGTGCGCTGGGCAATTCACGCGGCGGCGCACATGTGGACACGGCGCGGACCCGCGACCAAACTCGCGGACGCGTTGATTCAACGCGCGGGCGCGCGCGATTTGCAAGATTTGCTCGAAGGCATTATCAATTTTCGATACGAACTCGACGCGTCCGCCGCGCCGCTCATTTTTGAAATCGCCGCGCAAGGTGATGTTGTCGCGCAGTCTTTGATTCAACGTGCGGGACGTGAACTCGGCGAATTGGCGAACGCGGTGATTCGGCAATTAAATTTTGAAAAGGAAAATTTCGATGTGGTGTTGGTGGGCAGCATGTGGAATTCGGGCGAGCCGCTCATTCGCCCGTTCCGCGAAACCGTGCTGCCGCTCGCGCCGCGCGCACAATTTGTAAAACTGTCCGTGCCGCCCGTTGTCGGCGCGGTGCTTTTGGGAATGGAACAAGCGGACCTCGCGCCCACACCATCTCTTCGCGAACGACTCGACGCGACGATTCATCAAGCACGCAGCGCGCCTGTGTTTGCTGCTTGACTTGTTCGCATGGGTGTTGCTTTTTGGAGTGTCGTGGAAACGCGAATCTACGCGAATCAAAACGAATTCGCGCGAATAAAAAACAATTTTTTTTTCTTTGTGTAGATTCGTAACAATTCGCGTAGATTCGCGTTCAGGTGCATGACTCTATAATTCTCTCACATGAAGCAATTCATTCTGCACGGGTTCAAAATTTTCGCTCCTGCTATTTTTCTCTCACTCATCGCCGCGTGCAATACAACATCTCCAACACCGAACCCAACACCCCCCACCGTGTTACCGACCGTTTCACCGGACGGAACGCTGCGGCGAGCGTTCCCTACCCCAACGCCGTACGGAACGCTCGCCGCAGCGTTCCCTACGCCCGCACCGCAGGGAATCCTCCCCGCAGCGCTCCCCGCGTTTCGCATTGTCGGTTACATCACCGATTGGGGCGTTCCTGTCGCGCCCGCGCAAATCGAAAAACTCACGCACGTGAATTACGCGTTTGCCTTGCCGAAAAAAGATGGCGCGATTGATTTTCCGCCGAACGGTTGGAGGTTAAAGCAAATCGTCGAAACCGCGCACGCGAAAAATATCCGCGTGTTGATTTCGGTTGGCGGTTGGGGTCTTGACAAGCAATTTGAAGCGTTCGCCGCGTCGCCCGAACTGCGCGCGAAATTTGTGAAAAGTTTGATGCAGTACATTGACGAAAATAATTTGGATGGCGCGGATCTAGATTGGGAATACCCGCTCGGCGGCGCGTCGTCGGAAAATTTTTTGGCGTTGATGAAGGAATTGCGCGTGCAACTCGACGCGCGCAAAAAATTGTTGACCGCCGCCGTCGCCGCGTATGGTGACAACGCGGAAGGCATTCCGAGCGAAACCTTTGCGCTTGTAGATTTTTTAAATCTCATGGCATACGCAGAAAGCGGCGCGCATCACTCGACGTACGCGCTGGCAGAAAAATCGCTGGACTATTGGAACGCGCGCGGATTGGTACAAGAGAAAACCGTGTTGGGCATTCCGTTTTACGCGTCGCCCGGTGATGTGTCGTTTGCGAAATTGGTGAAAAGTGATGCGAACGCGGCGCAAACGGATTTTTTCAATTATCACGGAACGAACGTCGCATACAACGGTCTGCCGATGATGCGCTCGAAAACGCAATTGGCGATGGAGCGCGCGAACGGCGTGATGATTTGGTCTATCAATGATGATGCAACAGGTGATTTTTCTTTACTGAACGCAATTGTTGAAACGACGCAAGGCAAGTAATTACTCCACCCGCGTCATCACCGCATCATACGCGTTTTCCTCTGAACTCGCCTCTCCTTGATTCGGTCTCCATCCTCCCCAAAGCGTTTTGCCCTCCTCGCGCAAAGTTCCTTCCCAATGCGTCACGGTATTTCCTTCCACGTTCCAATGATATGACGCGGGTTCTCCCGACAAATTGGAATACACCATCGAGGGAATGTGTCTGTCGCCGGGTCATACCGAATCATTTCCCCACTTTCGCCCGAGCGCGGTGTGGGAATTTGCATGATGGTTGCCTCCCTGGCGATTGGAAATCGCCCTCTCAAAAAAAGTTCAAATGCTTTTCATCACACAGCATTTCTAGTGCCAAGCAGTTTATCTTTTTTTTGCCGTGAAATTCAATTTCACGGCATTTTTTTTTATGGACGTTTCATGGACGTTCTCTGGACGATTTTTTTGTAACGTGCGCGTGGAAAACTCTTATGAGCGAATCGGCGCATGTCGAAGGGTTGGTCTCTCGCCCGCCGCACTATTACTCGTACCTGCTGCGCTTTTGGGAAGAGCGCGGAGACACGGATACCGAACGCATCTGGCGATTCATGCTCCAAGACCCCCAAACGCAAGAACGATTTGGTTTCGCCGATTGGGACACATTGACCTTATGGATTCGTGAAAAAATTTTGCACAGCGAGGTGTAGAACAAATTTCAAATTTGTTCGACCTCCCAAATTGGGATGCGTTGACGATATGGATTCGTGAAAAAATTTTACACAGCGATAGCGTACAACAAATTTCAAAGTTGTTCGACCAGCAAAGGAGGAAGCCCAAGCAAAACATTCCACCGAAGTTTTTCCCCACTCGACCCATCACTACTTGTGACGCGTAAATTCCGCGAGGCGTCGCAAGGCGTTCAACCATTCAGGAGGAGAGTAATGAAATCCCAAAAGTTCGCGGGCGGAATTTTTTCCGCCGTTATGATTGTCGCACTTGCCGCAATGATTCTTGTCGCGTGCGGCACTCCGGCAACTCCGCCGCCCCCGCAAGTTGTTAAAGAAACTGTTGTCGTACCGCAAACCGTTGTCGCACAACAGACCGTCGTCAACACCGTCAAAGAAACGGTGGCTGTCCCGCAAACCGTTGTGGCGCAGCAAACCGTCGTCGTCGAACCGACCGCCGCGCCCAACCCCGAAGCATTGATTCAGGGCGTCGAGCCGAATGCGGAAATCACCCTTTGGACATTTTGGCTTTCTCCCACCTTTGACGATTACATCAAGAGCACCATCGCGCGTTTCAATCAAGCATACCCCGGCGTCAAGGTCAATTGGCAAGACCATCAAGGCACATTTCAGGATGACCTGCGCAACGCGTTCGCCGCAGGCAACGCGCCCGATGTCATCAACCTTTCCGTCAGCGAAGGTTGGGTCAGCGATTACGCGTCGAAAGGTTTGCTGCTGCCGCTGGACGACAAGGTCCCGCAGAGCGTCAAGGATTTGTATTTCAAAGGTTTGTGGCAGGAACAGCTGATTAACGGCGTGAATTATCAATTCCCGTGGTATCAGGGCATCAACGTCGAACTCATCAACACCAAAATTTATCAGGGCGACGCCGTGCGCGATGCCGATGGCAACATCACCGGCTATACCGGCGGCGCCGGATTGAAACTGGAAGATTTCCCCAAGACGATTGACGGACTGCCCGCGCTCTGCAAAACCATCAAAGAAAAAACCGGCACGCTCTGCGACATTCGCCTGACTGTCAACGACCTCTTGGCGCAAATGGTGTACGAAGGCGGCGTCAAAGTTTTGAGCGATGACGGGAAATCGTGCACGTTCGATTCCGCCGATGGCGTCGCATGGCTCGACATGTACGTTGGAATGGTCAAAGACGGCACCGTTGACAAATCCGTTTTGGTCACCGACCAGGACCGCGTAGGTCTCGACCTCTTTACTTCCGGCAAAGCTGCGTTCTATCAGACCGGTCCGAATCTGATTCGTGAAGTGCGCGCAAACAATCCCGCATTGTACGGGTATCTCGCTGCCGTGCCCGCGCCTGTTGGCAAATCCGGTGTGCTCGGCAAAGGACTGATGAGCATTTCGGTTAAAAAAGATACCAAATATCCGAACGCGTCCATCGCCCTCGCGCAGTTCTTTACCAATCCGCAGAGCATGTTGGAATTTTCGAAAGTTGTGGCGATTTATCCTTCGACGCCGAAATCGTACGATGACCCGTTCTTTTCCGCGAAACCCGTCGCCGTCGAAGACAGCGCGAAACCGATTGCCAAAGATGTGGTAAGCAAGTACGCGGACATTGTGCCGACGATTCCAAACAAAGCCGATGTGAACGAAGCCGTACTCCAAGCCGTTCAATCCGCGTTGTTCAACAACGTTCCCGCGCAAACCGCGTTGACCGAAGCCGCGACGAAATGCACGTCGCTGCTTGCGAAATAATAGCTGGTAGTAATACCTTCGAGGTCTCGTGCGTTGTAACCAACGCCGACCTCGAAGGTTTTACGCGGATGTTTATGACCAAAAAATTTTCGTTCACGCCGTACTTGTTTCTCGCCCCCGCGTTGCTCATCATCGCAGTCTTTATTCTTTATCCCACCGTCGCGGTGGTCTATTACAGTTTCACCGATTACAACATTGTCCAGCCGCCCGTGTGGGTTGGTTTGCAAAATTACCAGCAGCTTGTTCAAGACCCCATTTTTTGGAAAGCGTTGACCAATTCCTTTTTATATTTGATTGTCACGCCCACGTTGATTTTTCTTTCGATTCTGCTCGCCATCGTCGTCAATCGCCCGCTGCCGGGCATCAATGTTTTTCGCGCGTTGTATTACGTTCCCGTCATCAGCGGCACCATCGCGGTGGGCATCGCGTGGCGGTGGTTGTTTGATTACAACGGCGGTCTCATCAACGGCATTTTGATTGGCGTCGGTATTTTGCAACAGCCCGTGCAGTGGCTCGCCGAACCCGCGTTCACCTTGCCGATTGCGATGCTGCTCACCATTTGGATTGGACTGGGTTATTACATGATGGTATTCCTCGCGGGCTTGCAAAACATTCCCGAAGATTTGTACGACGCGGCGGTGATTGACGGCTGCAACGGTTGGCAAAAACATTGGTACGTTAGTTTTCCCGGTTTGCGTCCGCAAATCACATTCGTCGCCGTCATTTCGTCGCTCGCGGCGATTGAAGTGTTTAACGAAATTTTTGTGACGACGGGCGGACTGGGCGGAATTTTGAACAGCGGCGTGACGCTCGTGTTTTATTTGTGGCGGCAGGCATTTCGTTTGCAGCACGCGGGCTATGCGTCCGCGATTGCGATTGTGTTACTCGTCATCACGCTCGGTTTTTCCATCATCAACATTCGTCTGCTCGAACGCTCGGAGCAAGAAGCATCATGACGAACGCGCAAACGCTTACGCTCGCGCGCGCCACTCATGCGCGCCGCGTCCGTAATCAAATCCTCGAAAACATTGTTTGGTACATGATTTTGTTTTTGATGGCGGTCATCACCGTCTTGCCGTTCCTCTGGATTTTGCTCACTTCTTTCAAAGGACCGCACGACCAAATTGTTTCGATTCCTTTGCAATTCATTCCGAACGACCCGACGGTTGCGAACTATGTGCGCGTATGGAATCAATTGCCCATCGGCAAATTTTTTCTCAACAGCATTTTCGTCGGCGTCACGACAACCTTGTTGAATGTTTTCATTACTGCGCTCGCCGCGTATCCGTTGGCGAAAATGAAATTTCGCGGACGCGACGCGATTTTTTATTTGCTGCTCGCGACGTTCATCATTCCCGCGCAGCTCACGTACATTCCCAGTTTTGTTCTCGCGGTCAATGTATTCAAATACTACGACACCTTGCTCGCGCTCGTTTTTCCTTCGCTCGCGACGGTGTTTAACATTTTTCTCTTGCGTCAGGCATTTCTCTCGGTGCCGAATGATTTGCTCGACGCGGCGCGGATGGATGGCGCGAGCGAATTTCGTATCTGGTGGCAAATTCTCTTGCCCATCATTCGCCCCACGCTCGCGACGGTTGCGATATTCACATTCGTCAATTCGTGGAACGATTTTCTCTGGCCCTCGCTCATGCTCCACACGCGCGACAACATGACATTGCCTGTTGGACTCATCGCGCTGCAAGGGATGTTCGCGTCCGATTTTCGCGGCGTCGCGGCGGGTGTGGTGATGACCGTCGTGCCCATTTTGATTTTTTTCGTCGCGCTCCAACGCCAATTTGTGCGCGGCTTGAGCGGCGCGGTCAAAGGGTGAAGGAATTTTTGATCCCTCACGTTCGTTCGGGACGAGTTTTCGATTTTTGATTTGCGATTTCAACGTTCTCCATCGTAATTGAATCGTCATTTCCAAATTGCCAAGAAACCGCTATACTCTCGCGAAATCACGCATCACAAATCACCCCATCACCCCATCACCCAATCACCCAATCTCCAATCTCCAATCTCCAATTCCTATGAACCTCGCCCAAGCCGTCGGTCACAAATGGATGTTGAGTTTTGGCGGCACGGAAATTCCGGCTGACGTCCAAGAAACCATCGCGCAGCAAACCATCGCGGGCGTGACGCTCTATCGCGCGCTCAATGTAAAAAATCCCGCGCAAGTGCGCGAACTCATCGCGTCGTTGCAGCGCGCCGCGCGCGAATCGAACCAGCCGCCGTTACTTGTCGCGGTTGACCAAGAAACGGGAACTTTGTTTGCAATTCCGCACACCACGCCGTTTCCGGGAAATCTCGCGCTCGCCGCGACGCGCGATGCCTCACTCGCCGAACGCATGGCGTATGCGGTGGGGCGCGAACTCGCGGCAATGGGCGTCAACATCAATCTCGCGCCCGTGTGCGATGTGATTGTAAATCCACAAAATTCTGCCGTCGGCGCGCGTTCGTTCGGTGAGGATGTGAATGTCGTCTCCCGAATGGTGAGTGCGTATGTCAAAGGTTTGCAGCGCGCAGGCGTTGCCGCAACCGCAAAACATTTTCCCGGTCACGGTGATACCGACCTCGATTCGCATTACGGTGTGCCGATTGTGAATCACGACGCCGCGCGGTTGCGCGCAATCGAATTTCCACCCTTCCGCGCGGCGATTGAAGCGGGCGCGCGTTTGGTCTTGACCGCGCATCTCGCGCTGCCGCGTCTCGACTCGCAAGCCGATTTGCCCGCAACGCTTTCGCCGTACATTCTTAAAGACATCTTGCGCGGCGAATTGGGTTTTCGCGGCGTCATCATCACCGACGCGATGGACATGCAAGCCATTTCGCAAGACCGGGGGATGATTGTGGATTCGATTACGGCGGCGGCGGCGGGGATTGATGTGATGCTTTCGGGTCCGCGCCAAGCGGGTTCTACGTTGATGTACGATTCGATTTTGCAAGCCGCGCAGCGCAATTTAATTTCCGCCGCCGAAATGCAAACCTCTGCCGCGCGCATTGTCGAACTCAAAACATGGTGCGCGCAAAATCAAATGCTCGACCTCGCTGTCGTCAATTGCGCGGAACACAACGCGCTCGCGGATGAAATCGCCGCGCGTTCGATTACGCTCGTGCGCGATGAAACAAAACAATTGCCGCTGCAACTCGCGTCTGGTGCGCGCGTGTTGGTCATTGTCCCAACGCCGCAAGATTTGACGCCCGCCGACACGTCATCGTACGAACGCGTCGCGCTGGCGGACGCACTCCGCGCGCAGCATCCGTGCGTGGACGAAATCGTTTTGCCGATTGACCCCTCGGCGTCCGATATTGCCGCGCTGCGCGAAAAATTTTCCGCGTACGAAAAAATTATCATTGGCACTCTCAACGCGACACAACACGCGGGGCAGGCGGCATTGGTGCGCGCGGCATTGAATGAAAATTCGGATACAATAATAGTCGCGTTGCGGATGCCGTATGATTTACAATGTTTCCCGCACGCGCCGACATTCCTTTGCACATACTCCATTCAATCGCCATCGCTCCGCGCACTCGCACGCGTGCTATTCGGTCACGCGCACGCACAAGGCAAATTGCCCGTATCCATTCCCGATTTGTATCCTCTCTGATACGGCGCAGCATAAATTGTCATTTCGAACGTAGTGAGAAATCTCCATGTCCACCGAACTCGAATTTTCCATCATGGCTCCGAACGCGGCGGGAATGCTGCCGTTGATGGAGCAATTTCACGCCGAGACGGGAATCCGAGTACGCTTGCGCTTGCTCTCATGGGATACGGCGTGGAGCGATTTAATCAAAGTCGCGTTGTACGGCGACGGACCGGACGTTTCCGAAATCGGCAGCACGTGGATCGGCGACCTTGTGGCAATGGAAGCGGTGCGCGCGTTCAACGCCGAGACCATTGCGGCGCTCGGCGGAATGTCGCATTTTATTCCCGTCTCATGGGGCAACACACATCTCGCGGGCGATGACGCGGTGTGGGCGATTCCCTGGATGGTCGGCGCGCGCATGATGTTTTATCGCCGCTCGTTATTTGAACGCGCAGAGGCAGACCCCCAACGCGCGTTTCACGACGCCGCGAGTTTTGATGACGCACTGCGTCAATTGCAGCAAGCGCGCGTTGGCGTACCATGGACTGTGCCGACGGGTTTCACGCACACGACTTTTTTGAATATCGCAAGCTGGGTGTGGGGCGCGGGCGGGGATTTTGTCACACCGGATGGCAAGCGAACCTTGTTCGCGCAGCCCGAAGCATTGAACGGCGTGCGCGCGTATTTTGCACTGGGCAAATATCTCGCGCTCCGCGTGCGGCAGCTCAACGCGTTGGAACCGGATACGCAATTTTTGCGCGACGCGGAAACCGCATTGACGATGAGCGGACCGTGGCTCTTTCAAGCCGCGTCCGCGAATTTGTTGGACGATTTGGGCGCGGCGCTGCCGCCCGGTCCTTCGTTCGTCGGCGGTTCGTATCTGGTCGTGTGGAAACATTCACCGCGCGTGCAAGCGGCACACAAGCTCATTCACTTTCTCACGCGCGCACACGCGCAACTTCAATACCCCCAAGTCGTCGGACTGGTGCCTGCCGTGACAGCGGTGCATGACGAACCACCGTTTGCGACGAATCCGTTGTGGCAAGCGGCAATTCGCGGTCTGCGCAGCGGGCGCGCGTTTCCGGTGACGCGGTCGTGGGGTTTGATGGAAGACCGTTTGGCCATTGCGCTCGCGGGGTTGTGGCGCGATGTGTTAAATGACCCGTCGGGTGTGGATATTGGCGCGGCGATGGAACGGCGGCTTGTGCCTTTGGCAAAGCGGCTCGATTTGGTTTTGGGACAGGCATAATGGCGTACGCAATCGGTGTGGATGTGGGCGCGACGAAAATCGCGGTGGCGTTGGTCACACGCGCGGGACACGCCGTCTCGACGCGGCAAACGGAAACGCGCGTGCAAGACGGAACGGACGCGGTGATTCGGCGGATGGCGTCTGAAGTGGACGCGCTCGCCGCCGTCGCGGACGAAGCGGTTCTCGGCGTGGGCATTGGCGTGCCCGGCTTGGTGAATCCCGATGCGGGCGTGGTGGTGCAGGCGGTGAATATGGGGTGGACGAATGTGCCGCTGCGCGAACGCGTGCGCGCGCAAATTGGTTTGAACGTGCCGGTGCGCGTGGAAAATGATTTACGCGGCGCGGCGCGCGGCGAATTTTTATTTGGCGCGGCGCGCGGCGTGGACGATTTTATTTTGCTCGCGATTGGTTCCGGTCTCGGCAGCGCAGCAATGGTGCGCGGGCACGTGGTGCACGGCGCCAATTTTTTCGCGTCCGAGTTGGGGCATTTTGTCATTGACCCGCAAGGACGCGTGTGCACGTGCGGCTTGCGCGGCTGCGCGGAAACGGTCTTGTCGGGACGCGGTTTGATTGACACGACGCGCGAATTTTTGCAAGCCGATTTTTCGTCGTCGCTGAACGCGAACGATTTGACGACGAACGCGATTCTCGACGCGGCGCGGCAGAACGACGCGGCGGCGTGCGCGGCGATTGAAAAAATGGGCGAATGGTTGGGGATTGTGATGGCAACCGCGTCCGCGTGGCTGAATCCCGCGCGAATGATTATCGGCGGCGGACTCGGGCTCGCGGCATTCGATTTGTTGTACAAACCCGCGCGCGAGTCGTACTCCCAACGCGTGCTCAAAGCGAGTCAACAGGGCGTTGAGCTCGTGCATTCGCAAGTGGAATCCAGCGCGGTCGGCGCGGCGGCGTTGGTATTATAAAAACGTAGAGAGGTTCCGCCGGAACCTCTCTACGTTTTTATAAACATTCCATAAACAAATTCATCTCGCGCACGCGCCGATGGCTCACTGCCCAACTCCACGCGGCGCGCACATTTTCGCGTTCCGCGCCCAATGCGGTCAACGCGCTCCCCACATCTTCGCTCTGCAATTGCGCTTGATGCCGCGTCAACAATTCCGCGAAATAGCGACAGTGCGCGTCATGCACGCGTTCGTTTTCTTTATCTTGGCTCAATTTTTCATTCGCGTACAAATGCAATAATTCATGAATCGCATAGCGTCCCGCCGCGCTGCGCCGCAAGAGCGATTTGTCCACGAGTCCTGCCAACACGGGCAACGACGCGCCGACCACTTGCGCCGCCGCGTCGCGGTCAAAGCCACCGCGAAACACCGCGAGCGAACGAAAAATTTCCTGCTCGCGCGGCGACAATAAATTCCACGAATACTCGAATACCGCGCGCACACTGCGATGTCGTTCGGGCGCGTCTTGCGCGGCGGTGACGAGAAAATCCAAACTCGCTTCAATCTCACTCGCGATTTCTTGCGGCGACAACATGCGCAGCCACGATGCCGCGAGCTCGATGCCCAACGGCGCGCCTTCGACCAAGCCACAAATGCGCGCGACATCCAACGCGTTCTCTTCCGTCAATTCAAAATTGGAACGCGCGCGCTGCGCGCACTGGACGAACAAAGAAATGCCGCTGTAATCCAACATCGCGTCGAGCGGCAAGCCGCGCAGCACCGGATATTCCAGCCCGCCGATTTCCAAAAGATATTCGTGCTTCAAATTCAAACGCACGCGCGTCGTCGCAATTACGCGCACGCGCGGCGCGTAACGCAAAATGTCACTCAACGCGCGCGCTTCGGAAACGAATTGCTCAAAGTTGTCGAGAATGAGCAGCGCGCTCTTGTCGCGCAAATAATTCAACAATTGGGCTTGCGCGGGCAGTTTGCTTTTGAGTTCGACGCCGAGCGTGTCCGCAATCGTTTGAAATAACGCGCCGCGCGCATCTTCACTCGCCGCTGCGTCCGAAAGCGGAATTAGAAATACGCCGTCTGCGAACGGCGCGTCGAGATTCATTTCGGGATCAATGCTCCGTTCCGCGACATGCAGCGCGAGCCGCGTTTTGCCCATGCCGCCCGCGCCGACGAGCGTAATCAATTGCGCGGCGGGATTGTTCAAATACGCGGCGATTTGGGCGAGTTCCTGTGCGCGTCCCACAAGCGGCGTCAATTGCGGCGGCAAATTGTGCGGGGGGGGGGCGGCAGTGGAGGCAATGCGTTCGTACAGCGCGGTGGTTTCGGGCAGCGGCGCGGCGTCGAGTTCTTGACGCAGAACGCGTTTGCAGATTTCGTACTGCGCGAGCGCGGCGCTGCGCTGCCGACTGCGCGCATACAAGAGCATCAGATGACGATGTGTCTCTTCGCGCCACGGCTCGATGGCGAGCAGTCGGTTCGCGTACTCGATGCCTGCCGCGTATTCTTGACGTTCGAGGTGTTTGACCACGAGCGTATGCAGTGCCTGCACCATCAGCGTATTGAGCAGCGAACGTTTGCCGAGCACCCATTCTTCAAAGCCCAATGTGTCGCCCGCGTAAAAGCCGTCCAAAAAATCGCCCTGTACCAATTCGACCGCGCGATGCAAATTTTGTGGGTCCTGTTTCGACGCGTCGTCGCCGAGCGCTTTCAAAAACAATTCCACGTCGAGCCAGTACGGGGCATCTTGAGCGAATGCAACCCGCTCGCGCGAAATGACGAGATGTTCGCCGACGAGCGCGCGCAGGTTGGACAAAACGTTGCGTAAATTTTTACTGGCCTGCCGCGTGGGCATGTCGCCCCACAACAGCGCGGCGAGGGCTTCACGCGCGTGCGCGCCATCGGTGACGGCGAGGTAAAACAGGAGCGCTTGCGCTTTGGAGGAAATGAAACCGGTGACCGGCTTGTCGTCCAATTTCACTTCGGGAGTGCCGAGCAAACGCAAGGTCAATGTTTTGGACATGACGAACGGATTGTAGCATGGAAAATGAGAAGGTGAAGGGGTGACAAGGTGACAGGGTGACAAGGTGACGGGGTGACAACGCGACTATTTACGATACGCGATTCGCGGTTCCCGAATTGTGATACACTCGACAAAATTTTGAACAAAAGGAATAGAGATGAAACTCGTGACGTTTCAAGATTCGCAGGGAATTCACGTTGGCGCGCTGCGCGGCGAATACATCATCGCGCTTGACGAAATCGCGCCGAGTATGTTGGCGCTGATTGGTTTGGGCGCGGAGGGTTTAGAACGCGCACGCGCGTTGAGCGAACGCGCGGAAAAAACACACGCGTTGAACGCGGTGAAATTGCGCGCGCCGATTCCGCGTCCGCGTCAAAATGTGATTTGTGTCGGAATGAATTACGTCGCGCACGCGATTGAATCCGACCGCGCGCGCGGACGCGAACCGAAATTGCCGGAGGTTCCCGTTTTCTTTACGAAAGCGGCGACGACGGTGTGTGCGCCCGACGATGCGATTCCACTCGATGCGCGCGTGACGCAGCAATTGGATTACGAAGTGGAACTCGCGTTTGTGTTTGCACGCGCGGCGAAAAACGTCGCAGCGGAGGACGCGCTGAATTATGTTTTTGGTTACACCATCGTCAACGACATTTCCGCGCGCGATTTGCAGAATCGGCATCAACAATTTTTCAAAGGCAAGAGTTTGGACAACAGCTGTCCGATGGGTCCGTGTATAGTGACGGCGGATGAAATTTCCGACCCGAGCAAACTGCACATCACCTTGCGCGTGAACGGCGAAACGCGCCAAGATTCGACGACGGGCGATTTGATTTTCAATATTCCAAAATTGATTGAATCTCTCACGCTCGGTTTCACCGTTGAAGCGGGAACGATTGTTTCGACGGGCACGCCGAGCGGAGTGGGCATGGGCAAATCGCCGCCCGCGTGGTTGAAAGCGGGAGATGTGATTGAAGCGGAGATTGAGGGGATTGGGGTGTTGAGAAATTCGGTTGTGTAACGAGATGTGAGGTGCGTTGTGCCTCACATTTTTGTTGCATGGGCGATTAGAAATCGCAGCAACATATCGCGAATTCGACCTGCGTCGAATGGGCGCCCAAAAAACGTGACGCACATTCAAACGTGCAAAAATGCTTGCGGGTTCGCGGAACAGGCGATATAATTTCTGCGTTTTGTAAATAGCGAGACGTGTTTCCCCCGCATTAGTTTGTAAATAGCGAGACGTGTTTCCCCCGCATTAGTTTGTAAATAGCGAGACGTGTTTCCCCCGCATTAGTTTGTAAATAGCGAGACGTGTTTCCCCCGCATTAGTTTGTAAATAGCGAGACGTGTTTCCCCGCATTAGTTTGTAAATAGCGAGACGTGTTCCCCCGCGTCTCAAGGAGGTCTATCTTGGAATCTCTTTCGGAGAAACAAGTCAGAATTGTTCGATTGGTCGTGGAAGGAAAAAGTACGAGAGAGATCGCCGAAGATATGGGGTATGCTGAACAAACCGTGCGGAATTATTTGTGTGAGATTTATGGCAAGACAGGGACGAACAATCGTGTGGGACTTGCAATGCTCGCGGTCAAGAGAGGATGGCTTGATCAAGACGCGCAGAAAGAATAGCGAGAGGCGAGAGCGAAAAATACGAGAGTATATTTGTACCCAATTTTGGGCGCTGGTCGAAAGAGAGTACAGTTGTACCTTGATATTCGTGGGGCGTTCGGCTATTCTGTCTTTGAATGTTCGCATCAAATTGATTTCTGGAGGAAGAATAATGCCAAACTTGAAAGCGGTAACTTTGAAAATACTTGCGGCATTTGAGAAATTGGTCGTGATAGTAAGGTTCCATTAATTCTTACAATTGCGTTTTCTTTTCTGCTGATGTATGGAATCGCGCAAGCGCAAGGAGCCGCTCAAGCCCTTGCGAAAAGAAATATGGGAAACCTTGACGGGGTACGAGCTAATGTTTGGACAGCGCAACAAATAGCGGATTCTCCATGGAAAGCAAGCCCAGTTGGAACTTGCACAGCGAATCCGTGTAATATTAATGCTGGTTTTGTAGAGACTGGTTATATTATTGGGACGGATACCGGCACAGACGATACGGGCGCGTCCTATGATTTGCATCACCTTCAGCAATACGCGGCGTGGGGAAATCCTGGCCAAGCAACTCAAAACCACTTTGGACTTGCTAATCTCAACGACAACACCTGGTACAATTTCCAAGTATTCTACAGCAGCTCCCTTGCGAAGTGGCGGGTTGTGCGAGATGGGTATAGCGTTTGGACGTTCCCTGCACTCAATTTTAATTCCGCGCTAAGCGGCATATGCGGTGCAGAAGCAGCAGTTTCGGGGACAACCATTGCCGTGCAATGCGACACCATGCAACGTCGGCGAATCGGTGGAATCTGGAAAGCATACCAATACAATTATACAAAGACTACTCCGCAATATTGTGTATGGAAACCTTATGATTATGCGGCAATGGCGGCGGGCCCATTAAACTCTTGTCCTTGAACGATGAGCATAATTCGTTACCGAAGATCCAAGATGAAATTCCAACATCTATTCACATTTTCAATTACGACATTTATTCTCTTAATTCTGATAGTTTTTTATTTCTTTCAAACCACGCAAGTTCGAGCGGTGATGGTTCCTCCCATTCCCACAGCTGCACCCCCTCCGACAGCCGGGGCACCACTCCCTGAGCCAGACGGAATGTATCCTTCTCTTGCGCAGCCAGTGACTCAAGACCAAGCAGTTGAATATGCGGTTGCAATTGATTCACAATGGGCAGTGCGAACCGAACCATTGACGCTCGAAGCGGTCAAATCACAACCGGGACTTGCCACTGTGGTATGGTATTCTGATCGCAGTTATGATGGCTTTGAGTATGGTTCAAGCGCCGAGCGCGGTCCAGTTTGGGTCATCACGCTTAAAGGACTAGTACGTGTAAATGTGGTTGGGATGCGTGAAGATGGTCCTCCCCTGACTGATGGAGTCACCTATACGATTGCCCAACGGACCGGTCATTTGTTGGCTATCGTCCCGGGGCCCATAATTGCAGAATAGCAAATCCCTTTATACGAACTGAGCGGCGTGAAAATTTTTCACGCCGCCCGTTTTATTTCACCACCACGCGTTGACTCAACTCTACAAAATCTCCCGCGCCATTTCCATTCGCATCAATGACTTGCAACCGCGCGAACGTCGGGTCGCTCGCGTCGTACCAGCCAATCAAAATTTTGTATTCGCCGGGCGGCACGTCAGGTTTGATTTCGAGCGTGTACGAATCGGTGAGGTATTCGCCTTCCACCCACGTTTGCGTCGGGCGTGCGCCATTCAACGGCTGCGAATCTTTTTGCGCGACGGGGGAGGGGGCAGTGCCGAGCATTTGCACAAATACCGTGTACGATTTTTCCATCTTGCCTGTCGCTTTCCAATACAAGGTGATTTGTAACGGCTCGCCTGCTTTCGCTTCTTGCGCGGAGACATCATATCCGACGAGTTCAATCGCGTTGTTGAAATTCGCGTGCTGCGAAACTTGCGGCGACGGCGCGGAAAAAGTGCGGTCCGTTTTTTCGACGACGAACGGTTGTTGCAGATTCACACTTTGTTTGTTGACTCCATCTCCAATCTCCAGTCTCAAGTCTCCACTCCACGCGTTTCCATCAGGCGGAATTTGAACTTTGTACTGCCCGCGCACAATTTCGCCCGCGCTCCATTGCGACGTGGGATAATTCGCGTTTGCCAATGGCTGTGGTGCGGAGAGCGAATCGCCGAATTGAATTTGAAAGGAATAATCCGCGTTCGGTTTTTCATCCGCGCGCCAGAATAATGTCAATGGAACACTGTCGCCGGTGCTCGATTTTTCCGCGCCGATTTGGTAACCGAGCAAAGTGAACGGCGCGAGCGGCGCAGAAAGTCCGTGTTGAATTTTCAAGTCCACAAACTGCGGCTGTTTTTGCGCGGGCAAAATTTTTAGTGGACCGACCTTGACACTTTTTCCCAACGGCGCGCCGTTCGGCGCGAGTACGTCGAGTCCTGTTTCGTTTTGTTTTGTGAATAACGTGACCGTTGCAAAATATTCGCCCGCCGGCGTGCCGGGCAACAATTCCGCGACGTAATCGCCCGCGACGATTTCGTTTTGCTTCCAGCGCATCGTCGGATAATTGAATCCCGCCGGACGGCGGTCAATTTTCCCCCAAAACGTTCCGTTCGCGTCCACAATGCGAATCGCGACATTGTAATCGTCGGGAGTTAGTTGCAGCGCTTTCCAAAATAATCGGAGCGATGCGCCCTCGTTCGCGGGAATCGGATTTGGTTGTTCCCATCCCAACAACTGAAATGTATTTTGAAAATTCGCTTCTTTCGGATTTGTGATTTCGGGCGTCGTGGGCAATGGCGCGAATCCATTTTCAAATCGCCAGTGGCGCAAACGCACTTGCCAAAACGCCGCGTCTTGTTTTTGTTCCGCGCCGCGTTCGGACAACAGCATCGGCACCACGCCGTTCGGGTCAGCCACTTCATCTTGCCACAGCACGAGCCACGCGCCGCGTTTGCCGTTCAATGCGCGATTGATTTCATTCGCCGCGTTGAAATTCAAAACATGGTCCGCGTTCAATGTCGCGTCGTCGGGCAAACGCAGTTCGGGTAATTTCGCATCCCGATAGTAATAATCGAACGCGGGAAATAAATGTCCGCTCGTGAGAAGAATTGCTTCGTCGTCCTGCGCGTGTTGTGAAATAAAATTCGCGACGCCGCGAAAATCGGCTTTGGTGAACGCGGGGTCGAAATACGCGTTGGTGATGGAATAGAGAGAGGTAGCAAGTAGAAAAAGGAAACAGGTAGAAAGGAAAACATAGGACGCGGCACGCGCAAGAATGTTTTTGGAATGTGCGAGAGACAACAAACTCGCGAGTCCGGCGCCGAGCAAGAGATAAAAGCCCGGGGAGGCGAGCATGAGATAACGCGCATTGAATTTCGGATTGCGCGAAAAAAGTAGGAGCAAGAGCGCGAGGGGGACGAGGAGATAGAGAGTGGAAAACAAAAGGGGTGAAGAGGTGATGGGGTGAACAGGTGACAGGGTGACAGGGTGATTGGGTGAACGCCGGTGTGCCAGCAAACTTGCAACGAGCGCGACGGCGAGAATACCAAGCCATCCCAACGCAATCCACACCGCGATATTTTCCAACACCGATTCGCCGACGGAAAAGTTGATGAGAATGTGGCGCAGCGCTTCGTCCCATTTCAAGTCCCCGCGAAAATAACTCGCATCTTCGCCGAGACGATTGAGCATGAACGGCACCCACGGGAGAAACGCGATGAGGATGGCGAGAAACGCGAAAACAAAATTGCGAAGGGCGTGTCGCGGACGAACGGCGTATGACGAACGACGAATGATAATGCTGAGCGCGTACAAAAATTGAAACGCGAGCAGCGCGAATGCAAAGTAATGAGTGTACACCGCCGCGATGTTGGCGGCGACGAAAACAAACCACCAAAGCCGTCCGCGGGTCGTGGTTTTTTCAGCCGCCGATTTGAAATCGGCGGGCAAGGCGCGCAGTAACGCGTAACTCGACAGCAGTCCCAAAAATGTAATGAGCGTGTACATGCGCGCTTCTTGCGAATACCACACATAGAGCGCGGAAAGTGTGGCAAGCAGCGCGGCGAATAATCCCGTAGTGGCATTGAATAAACGCCGCGCGGCACTGTACATCAAAGGGATTGTGAGTACCCCAAAAAAGAGGGAAAGAAAACGCACCGCAAATTCCGAATCGCCCACGAGTGTCAGCCACAGATTCAGCACGTAATAGTACAGAGGCGGTTGAATATCCGCCGCCGTCCGCGCCGTAATCGTCGCGAGGTCAAAGCGCGCGAGATACACGCTGAACGCTTCGTCGTACCACAAACTTTGTTTGCCGAGTTGAAAAATGCGGAGCGCGAACGCGCTGAGGGTGAAAAAAGAAATGAGGGAAAGGTTGAATCGCCCGGCGATTCCGGAACTATGCGGCTTGTTCATAGCGCGGGGCATCTTAGCATAATTTCGCGGATTTCCTCTATTTCCTCTCACTCGATATACAATGTGTGCGTACATGACGCGGAATGATTCTTGTCTTGCTCCCCCCGTTGCAAATCCAAAACAGGGTTTGAAAATTTTGCGCGCGCTCTTGCGGGAACGCTCGCTCTTGACGCCGCTGCGCCTGATGCAGGAAATGGTCGGCGACGTGTTTCAAATTACACTGCCCGCGTTTCAACCGGCGGTGTTGATTGGCGCGCAGGCAAATCGTTTGCTGCTGGTGCAGGAACGCGAGAAATTTTCGTGGCGCGTGGAAACGGACCCCGTGACCAAACTACTGCGGCGCGGACTTTTGGTCACCGATGGCGCGGAACACGACGCCCTCCGCGCTTTGATGGAACCCGCATTGCAGCGCGGACAAAGCGAAACGTACAGCGCGCGCATCTGGCATATTACCAATCAACTGACGCGCGACTGGCGCGATGGCCAAGTGCGCGATATGTTGCTCGAAATGCGCCGCCTCGCGCTGGTGATATTGATGGGTTGTCTTTTTCGCGTCGAGTTCGCGAACGAGATGGAAAGATTGTGGCAGCCCATTCTGCACGTGCTCGAATACATTTCGCCCGGCATGTGGATTTTCTTGCCGCATTTGCCGCGCCCGAGCTATCGTAACTCCATCCGCGCGCTCGACGCGTATCTCTATCGCATCCTCCGCGAACGTCGCGCGGAATTGGAACGCGATGAATCGGCGCGCGCGCAAACGGATTTGTTGACGCGTTTGTGCTTGACCGACTTGAGCGACGATGTGATTCGTGACCAACTGCTCACGATGCTGATTGCGGGACACGACACGAGCACCGCGCTGCTCGCGTGGACGCTATATCTGTTGGGCGCGCATCCGGAATGGATGGCGCGCGCGCGGGACGAGTGCAACGCGGTCTTGGATGATTTGAGCCATCCGCCGCGCCCGGAGCAACTGAATCGTTTGGTCCTGCTCGACAGCCTTCTCAAAGAAGCGCTGCGCCTCTGTCCGCCGATTCACATTGGCAATCGCCGCGCGACCGAAAAGGTTTGCGTGCTCGATTATGAAATCCCCCAAGAGGCGCGCGTCATGTATTCCATCTATCTCGCACACCGCGACCCCAAGTATTGGCGCGACGCGAACGAATTTTGTCCCGAACGTTTTCGCGAGGGAACGGGCGTGCCGCCGTTCACGTACGTTCCGTTCGGCGGCGGACCGCGCAACTGCATCGGCGCGGCGTTTTCGCAAATCGAAGCCAAAGTGGTGTTGGCGCGGCTGCTGCAGGAATTTGATTTGGAATTGTTGAACGCGCAACAAATCAAACCGCACATGGGCGCCACGCTCGAACCGCGTCCCGCTGTGAAAATGCGTGTGACGCGGAGAACGCGGCTGTGAAATTTTCACGCGCGCATTTTTCGGTGGGGCTGTCGCTGCTCGCGTTGTGGTTCGGCATCCGCGCGGAACAAAAATATCGCGCGCTGCCGCCTTTGGGAAACAGGACGCCCGAGCGAGAACGAACGTTGCCTTTGTTGTCTGTTATCGTCCCCGCGCGCAATGAAGAAAAAAATTTGCAGCAGTTACTGCCGCGCCTGAAAAATTTGGACTATGCCGGCGCAGTAGAAATTATTGTGGTGGACGACCATTCGCGCGATGACACACGCGCGGTGGCGGAACATTTTGGCGCACGCGTTCTGCGCGTCCAAGAATTGCCGGCAGGTTGGCACGGCAAACCGCACGCGTGTCATATCGGCGCGGGCGCGGCGCGTGGCGAGTGGCTGCTTTTTACCGATGCGGACACGCTTCATACAGCGGACAGCGCGGCGCACGCGGTAATCTTTGCGCGGCAGCACGCGTTGGACGGCTTGACCTTGTTTCTCCAACAAACGCCGCGAAATGTTTTGCAAGGCGCGGTGTTGAGCACCGCGTTCGCGGGTCTGTTCGCCGGGGCGCGCGCGGACAAAACGCTGATGAACGGACAATATATTTTGCTGCGGCGCGACGTATATTTTGCGAGCGGCGGATTTGAAGCGGTGCGCGCCGAGCCGTTGGAAGATTTGGCGCTGGGAAATCGTTTGCGAAAATTGGGCTATGCCTTTCTCGCTCTGCGCGGTGAAAACGCGGCATCGGTCTGCATGTACGCCGACACGCGACAAATGTGGCACGGCATGACGCGGCTCGGCGCGGGTTCGTTAAAGTGGTCGGGTAGTGGCGCGCTTGTCACGGCGTTGTTCACCACTGCGCTCATGTCGCCGCTTTTGGTCTTGGCGGACGTTCTGCGCGGCAAATTGCATTTCGCGTGGCTGCTGCTTGCATGGCTCGCCGCGTCTGCGAGTGTGATGCCGTTCGCGCGGCGCTTTGGTTCCCTGTGGTTCGCGCTGCTTGCTCCGGTCGGCGCGCTGTTTGTTTTGCTCGCGGCGTGGTGGGGTCTGCTATTGCGCGTGCTCGGACGCGGGATTCATTGGCGCGGGCGAAGTGTTTGAGATTGGAGATTGGTGACGGTACAGTATGGCTGAAATCGTTTGGATTCTCGTCGCGTATTTTTTTGGCACCCTGCCGCTCGCGTATTGGATTGGGCGCGCGGTGATGGGGCGTGACATTCGCGCGGTGGGCGATGGAAATCCGGGCAGTACCAATTTTTTTAAAACGGGTGGGAAAAAATATTTGGGCTGGGGAATTTTGGCGATGCTGTTGGAAGTGGTCAAAGTGATGCTGCCCGTGATGTTGGGCGCGTGGTACGCGGACCTTCAAGGAGGGTGGCTTGTCGCGCTCGCCCTCGCGCCGGTTCTGGGCAACGCGTTCACGCCGTTTCTAAAATTTCGCGGCAGTAAATCTATCGCCGCCATTTTGGGCATGTGGGGCGGACTGACCTTTTTTATCATCCCGTCCATTTTGGGAATTTTATTTTTTGTCTTGACGCGTCTTTTGAAAAGTGATGTGTGGGGCATCCTCGCCGCGTATCTCGCGGTGTTGGCGGGGTTTCTGCTCTTGAAAAGTGAATGGTACTATTTCTGGATTTGGCTCGGCTCGTTTTTGATTCTCGTCTACAAATGGCGCGCCGCGCTGGGCATACGCCGCTAGGCGTTCGTCTTGTCCATTTAGCATTGTGCATTCTGCATTGTGCATTGTGCATTGTGCATTCTGCATTATTTATTTCCGTACATATTCTTTTCCCTCTCTCACAAATTCTCCCAAGTCTATCCACGTATCCTCCACCACGCGCAAGGTTGACGGTTCGACGCGCGTAATACGCAGGCGCGCAGTGAGATTATTCCAATCGAACCCGTCAACGATGCCGATGCCGATGCGCGCGCGGTCACCCCATTCGAGCGGCAGCGTTTTTCCGAAGACGATTTCATTTTCCTGCCATGATGCGCTCGGATACCAAAACAAAACGGTCATCGGAAAATTCAAATTGTCGCGCGGCGCGCCGTTTTCGTCGGCGAGGAACGGAAACAAATAATAATTCTTGTCGAGCGGTTTCAAGCGCTGCCAATACGTTTGCAGAAAGCCGCGCCCGTAAGCGTCCGTGCGAACGTCATAGCCGAGAAAACGAATCTTGTTGTCAAAATCAATCTGCGCGGGATATTGCGGCGACGCGTTCGGCGCGCGGAACAATTTATAAAATTCGTCCGGCAGATTTTTTCGCGGCGCGCCGCGTTGTAACAAAACATACCCGTCTGCCGCGTCCACAACGCCAAACGTTCCATCGTCCACCAGCTGATTGTAGGCGACGCGGAACTCGCTCGGAATTCCCCGGTCGGACTCGTTCACGTCGAGCAGCACATAGTCCGCATCGTTCACAATCGGATAGCGATACAAAAATTCGCGGTGGCTCAAATGCGGATGCAGGGAAGGCGTTGTGGAAACTTTGGCGTCGCGCGGAATTTGATTTGCAAAACGTTGAAACAAATCATTCCGCGCGGTGATGGACGGAAACGCATACGCGCGCGCGAGCGGGGTGTAGCCCGCGTACGCGTGAAACGCGCACGCGACGAAAAACGCCGCCGCCACAACCATTAGTAGTAAACGTTCGCCGTAACGTGTCTTTCGCGACATGCGTCGGTACAGCCACGCGGTCCCCCCGATTGCGGCGAGAATAAAATACGGTGCCACCGGCGCCGAGTAATGAAACGTTCCCGAATACTGCGCGGGATAATTACTGAGCACGTTCGCCAGAATCAATGGCGCGCCGAGCAAGAGCGACACCGGGTCAAGCAATGAAACGAGACCCGACGACGCGAACAGCTGCCCCAAATAGCCAAGCCGCTCCGGCAAAAACAGACCGCGCGCAATTTCGGTACACTCTTCGCCCACGCCATAACGGCAGGTGTACGGCGAATGTCCGAGCGCGTTAAACTGCGGAATAATGACAAAAAACGTCAGCGCGAACCAGACCAAACTGCCCAAGGCAAACCACAGCGGAATGCGCGGCGCATGTTTCAGATACGAAAAAAAACGCGCGGGCAAGCGCTTGAAATCACAAAACGCAAAGCGAAAATCCGCAATGGCGAAATATCCCGCGAGCATGAAAACGAGCAGTGAGATTTCTTCTTTGACCATCAACAACAACACCGCAAACACCGCAAAACGTCCCCACTGTTTTTGCGCGCCGTAATAAAACGCAAACAGCGCGAACGCGGGCACAAACGTCACCGCGTGAAATTCCGCGAGATTCGCCGCCTCCAACGCCGGAAACAGCAAATACATTGCCGCGAACAAAACGCTCGCCAATTCGATTTGCCAGCGCGTCGCCGCAGGAGGACTTGGTGGTGCGGCGGCGAGTTTGCGTCGCGCAATCCAAAACACCGCGAGTGCGCCGAGCGCAATGACAAAACTTTGCAGAATGAGCAGCGCTTCCACATTGTCGTACAACCAAAAGATGGGCGCAATCAAAATAAAAAGCGGCTCCACGTGGTCGGTGAGCCGAATGCTTTGTTCGCCCGTGCGCCGCGTAAACTCCAAAAAACGCCCTTGGGATGAATTCCAAATTGCCTGGTCAATTTGTCCCAAGTCCGACGCGTTCGTCAAAAACGCGCGGTGGCGTTGAATAGACAGCGCGGAAAAATAAATGCCGTACAGGCACAACATGAGCCAAACGACGGCGAGAGCGAAATAGTGCGCGCGAGGTTTCATCACGACGAAGGACGAATGACCGAGGACGACGCTTCATTGCTCGTTCGTCGCTCGTCAGCTTTGGGTCTCCACAACATTGCTACGCCCACGCCCAACAATTCGCCGGCAATGCTCCACAGCCGCGCGAGAAACGCGATGGCGACCGCGACGGGCGCGGGAAAAAACGCGCCAAGAAAAAACGCGAGCGACGCTTCGCGAAAACCCAAACCACTCGGCGTGATGAACGACGCATAGCCGATGAAATACGCGGCGGCATTCATCCCGATATACGCGGGCAGCTGTGCGAGTGAAATCGGCGTGATGGAGCGCACAAACAACCAAAATGCGAACCCGTTGATGGTCCACATCATGACGGAAAAAAGCGGCGGCACCAGATTTTGCCAAAACGTTGTCGTAACGCGCGGCGTAGTGATTTCCGCACTGCGGCGCACCATGCGAAGCAGCTGTGCTGAAATCCGCAGCATCAACCGAAACATCGCCGGCAGCGCCAACAAAATAATCAACGCGCCGAACGCGATGCCGATGAGTGAAATAGATTCGGGCGGGAGCGGCAGCAGGGTCAGTCCGTACAGCGCGGCAACGGACAATGCCATCACCGCGTACACCGCTTGACTCAATACGATATTGATTTTGGAAACGCCCGCGCGTTCGGTGAGCGCCATCATCGCGGCGAGTTGAAACACATTGCCCGGAATAAAACGCGCGAGATTCGAGACAAACCACGCGTAAATGGCAAAGCGAAACGGAATGGAATTGCCCAACGCGCGCAAAATTCTGCGCCACGCTTCCACTGCGAAACTGCGCCCGGGCACCAACAAGAAAACAGAAACGAGCAGCAGCGGCACGTCAAAGTGAAACGTAATGCCGCTTTGCACTACCTGTCCCCAACTCGACCAAAGCGTGCGGACGAGGAAAAATAAAATTGCGAGCGCGAGCAGCCAACCGATGGCGCGGCGCCAGGTAATTTTTTTCAAATTCAATTCCCGCGCGAATCTATCCGAATGCCATTGCAAATGGAATGTTCATTCGCGTAAATTCGCGTTTTCTATTTTGGGGCAATTTCAAGCGCGCCGAGGGCAAAGGCAACATACGGCTTGGTCACACTTTTTCCAACCGTTACATTCGCGGGAACCTTGACGCTCAAATCCTCGACGGCTTGCCCGGGCGCGATTCCTTTTACGCCAATGAACGCGTGTCCCGCGCGAAATTGTCCGCGCAGGTTGGTTGCCACGCCCAATGTTTCCAGCGCCTCGAATGCTTGTTTGGTGAATTTTTGCGATGCATCGTCCACCGCCGCGCCCGCGACGATTTCGCCTTGCGGCAGCCCCGCGACAAATTCTGCCAAACGCGCCGCCGCGCCGTCGTCCGCAAACGTATCGAACGTTCCCACCGCGTCCACGTTTCCGGTCTGCGCGTTGATAGCGACGAGGTGATACCCGCGCGTGTTTGGAATCACATTTTGCCCTGCGACAAAGATTTCGCCAAACTTGCCCGCGTCAAACCCCGCGCCCGTTACCAAAATATCTACAGGTGAAACAATGCCCGTGCCGCCGATGGTGCGGTCTTCGGGTGCAGCGTCCGCGAGCGCGGTGGTGTCCGTGACAAAAACCAATTCGTCCAATCCTTCGCGCAAAATGTTTTTTGGAATTTGTGCCGTATATTCATTCCACGCGTCCGATACATTCCATGCGGCAGCCGCTTGTCCGTTCACTTGCAGTTGAATTGTTTGCTGTGGACGCGCGCCGCGCAATCGCAACGTGATGGTGTAATTCGCGTCGGCGAGGGCAAGCCACATGCGCGCCTTGCCATCCATCGCCCAGCGCTCCCCCGCGCCCGCGTTGTCCTCTTGCGCGCTGCCCCACGCGTCGTCAAAATTCATCCGCGCCATATCCGACGCGGGGTCGAGCGATTGCGCCAAAGAGGGGGGGGGGAGCATGACGCGATAGACGCTGCGTTCGGCGTCGGCAAAAACAGGTTCGAGCGGAAAAATGTTTTGAAGGTACGCGAGCGTTTCGGGCGCAGTCTGTGCGCGATTTACGCTGACGTAGCGCACATCGAAAAATTCCAAAACGGCGTCCCGCGCCGCGCGGTCTTGTTCGATTTGCGAGGCATCCACCGTGCGTCCTTCTTCGTACGCAATCAAAGTTCGCAGTACGGGAATTTCGCTAAAGTAACGCAATTTGAAATCGGGAAAGCGCGAAGTGATGCCGCCCAGACGACGCTTGTGGTCCGTCGTTTGAAAAAATTGCGCTACATCATCCGTTTCGCCTTGCATCACGATACTACCGCGCCAGCCGAGCGGCACTTCCAAAACGGTGAAATCGCCCGGTTCGGCGCCCAGCGCGGAAAAAATTTCCGGCGGCGCAATTTTGGTGAGCGGAATCGGCAGCACCAATTGTTCAAACACGCAGAGCAACAACAACAGTACGAGCGCAGCGCGTGCGAACCCGCGCCGCGCGTTCCACAACGCGAGAATGCCCCACGCGAACAGCGGCAACAGCGCAAGCATCAACATTACGTTGAAACGCGCGGGATAACGATTGGCATTTACGAACGGGATGAGGCGCAAGAGTGCGAACGGCATCGGGAAATTTGTATTTTCGCCGTTCACGTACAACGTCGAACCGAACATCAACAGCGCAAACAAGAGCGCGCTGACGAACCAAAAACGCGCGGTTGACGTTTGACGCTTGACCCACAGCCCGAGCAAGGCAAGCGCGACAACCGCCCAACCGATGAATGCATAACTCGTATTCGCGCGTGTGATGCTCTCTGCCCACGCGCCCAAAAGTGGATGTTGTCCCGAAGGGAGAAAAAATGAAATAGGTTCAGCGGAAAAAATTTGAATGCGTCCGACGCCGGCGGTGAGGTAATAGCCGTAACGTTGAAAATCAAACGCGAGCGCAAGCACAAGGGGCAGCATTCCAACAGCAGCAATCACCGACGCGGCGATGATTTTTGCAAGCGTTGAAAAAAACGCGGCGCGCTGCGTAAAGAAAAGCAAGCCCAGATAAAAAAGGGTGAGCAGCGCGAGAAACGGCACAAAGGTCAATTCCGTCCACGCGGTCAGAATGAGAAACAAGCCGAGCATCCGCGCCACATGCCAATTGCCGCGCGGCAAACGAAAGAGATACAGCGCATAGTACGGCAGCCATTGATTGCTGATGAGCATGAAATGTCCCGCGACGACGTAATTCAAATGCCACGCGCCAAATCCGTACAACGCGCCCGCGACAATTGCCGCCAGCTCTGTACGGAACGTTCGCCGTAACGTTCCTGTTCGCCACAACGTTCCTGTTCGCCGTAACGTTCCTGTTCGCCGTAACGTTCCTGTTCGCCACAACGTTCCTGTTCGCCACAACGTTCCTGTTCGCCACAACGTTCCTGTTCGCCACAACGTTCCTGTTCGCCGCAGCGTTCCTGTTTGCCGCGGCGTTCCCTCTGCCGCAGATGAGAACGAAACGGTGTTCGCTTCATACATTATTCTTTGCGCGAGGATTTCACGCGTGAACAAATACGCGCCGAACGCGCCGCTGACGAGCGCGAAAAACACCATGCTGTTTTGTGCGACGATGACGCCAAAATTTTGCTGAAGGGGAATGGAGAGAATGCCGTTGAGAAAAACCGGCGTATACGCGACCAGATTCAGCCCGAGCGGATAAAATAAATAATCGGTGGTAAAAGGCGTGCGTCCCAAATCGAGCAGTGCATACCGTGTCCACCACAAACTCCAAGTTTGCGCGGGACCGTCCGTATCGTGACCGGGGATGTGTGTGTTCAGATACAGCGCGAGGGGATACGTCAGAATGAGCGCGAGGACAAGATACAGCGCGAGAAGGAGCAGATATTTTTTGATGCGTGCGTGAGCCATGATGAAACGAAACGCGCGCTGGGCGCGCGCGGGCGCAAATCATAGCACAGGGCGCGGGTTGCACAAAAAAACACGCGGTTTGGAATTTCCAAACCGCGTGTCTTGTTCGACGGCGCGCTTATTTGACTTTGGTTTTGCCCTCTTTGTACTCGTCCTTTAAATCATTACAGAATGAGCCGGAATGTTCGCACTTGTCGAATTGGTCCTGTCCGATATTGCCGTGGCAATTGCGGCACATGTCACCGGCAGTTTCGCTAAATGCGACTGCATTCAAATTGTACGGCATCGAATGGTCCGTCGTATTGGTGAGGCGAATGGTCCACACGCCTTTGAATGCCGAGCGCCCCGTCCACCAAAAATCGAAACCGTTGCCGGGCGTGCCTTTGCCTGCGGGTTTGCTGCTCCACACATCTTTTTGGTCCGGTCCATAGATGGAAAGGGTGAGACCTTGCTCGTGATTCGCGCTCATCCAAACATTCACGCGCCGCCATCCGTCGTTGATGCGGTACCAGACGGTGGTGTGGGGTTCGATAAATGCCCACGTTCCATTGGGCGCGGGCGCGTTGTAGGGATCGGAACTGCCATGGACGACAGGCGCAGGTGCGGGCGCGGGTTGCGGCGCGCGAACAACTTTCGGCGCGGCTTGCAGCGCAAGCTGGCGGGCGAGTTCAAGCCGGCGGGCTTGGGCGCGGCGGTCGCGTTCTTGCGTGATGCGCGCGAGGCGTCGAATTTGGTTCAAACTTGCATCGCGGGAGTTTTGCAAAATTTTTGCTTCGGCGCGGTCCAGCTCGACTTCAGTCAATTTGGAGAGAGGCAGAATATCAGGAGTGCGGCGGAGATTCGTCTGCGGTCGCACGGCGAACGTGTCGAGGTCACTGTCCGCGTCGCCCCAACCGGACTTGGGTTTCAAGCCGGCAAATTCGAGCAGATTGTCCTGAAGCTCGTCTTGGTTTTGGGTGAGAATCAAAGTAGCGTTGCCCTTGCCGCCGCCGCCCAACAAACCGATTCGCACGCGTGAACGAGTCTGTTCACATTTTCCGGAATCGTCCGGCACACAACTGGACACCGACGAGTTGAGAATAACGGCGAGCAGGACAGCAAAAAGAATTGCGCCCGCGACTATATGATTTGGCTTCATCGCTCCTCCTCCGAGCTTGCCAGTCAAAAATTAGCCAGCTATGAAAATGATGTTGCTGTGTCTTGGTTTCCGCCGCGCACCGCGACGCGCGCGCGATTCTATTTCGTCTCGGAACGCGAGCTTGTAGGGGTAAAAAAAAGCGCCTGCGAACCCCATAACGGGCGTAACAGGAACGCTTGCAAAAGATTTCGCGCGCCAACTCGCGTCGGCGGCGCGGACGTTAAAGGGCAAAGCGGAAACTGCCCCACATGATACACAAATCTCGCGCGCTTGACAAGACCCTCGCGGGCGAAAAGTCGGGCGAATGGAATTCGCGGCAACCAATCCGCAAAACGTCCCTGCGGACGTTTCGATGTTGCTGTCTGCGAAGGGAGACTTTGTTGTTGCCGCGATTTCGCCCTAGCCACGTTTGGGACATCGGTTGTAAAGGTCCAAGACCCGTTGGCGCGCGTTCTTGACAATCGAACATTCGCGCATAGAATAACGCGCACCTCGAACTTTCCCCAGCAAAGACGCTGTACGCGATTTTTTTTGCAAGCAAAGTTTTGCAAGCAAACTCTGGCAAGCAAACATTTGCAGCAACACTGCCGTTGCGCTCCGACACGTGATATTCTTTCGGACGAACATGCTGCAACGACTTGTGATTCCGTTATTCGAAATGCCCTGCCGCATCTGCGGTGCGGCGCGCATGTCTGCGATTTCATTACGCATCAATTTCTAGAGAGCCATTCCTGTTGGCTCTCTATTTTTTTTGCCTTTGGGAATTTGGATAGAAACGGAACCCAGTTGCGTTTCTATCCGACGACGCTCTCGTATGTCACCTTTGATTCACTGTCTCGTCGTTTCTCCGCGCGTTGCGACCAACGCGCGCGCATTGGTTTCCGACGCGCACGCGCTCGGTTTGGAACACATCGCGCACATCGAAAAGCACGATTTGTATTTTTTGCAAGGCGCGTTGAGTGAAAATGATTTGGCGCGTTTGGCGAAGGAATTGCTCACCGATTCTGTCACACAAAAATTTGCATGGCGCAATGGCGCTCAAACACACGACGCGCAAGTTATCGAAGTCGCGTTTCGCCCCGGCGTCACCGATTCCGTCGCGCACGAGATTGTCCGCGCCGCGCACGCATTGGGCATTACAAATGTGGAACAAGCGGCGACGGGACAACGGTTCACCATTCGCGGCAACACAGAGCAGCCACTCACGGAAAACGAATTGCATCTCCTCGCACGGCGTCTGCTCGCCAACGACGTGATTCAACATTACGCGCTTGGAGAAATTGAACCGACATTCCCGCAAGACGCGCATGCATTGGGCATTGTCGAAACGATTGCGCTTACCGAATTGTCCGACGACGAACTCGTACAACTTTCCAACGCACGCCGCGCCGCGCTCGACCTGAACGAGATGCGCGCGATTCAAAATTACTATCGTTCGATTGGACGTGAAGCAACGGATGTTGAATTTGAAATGCTCGCGCAAACGTGGAGCGAACATTGTGTGCATAAAACGTTCAAGGCGAAGGTAGAGACTAGAGATTGGAGACTGGAGACTGGAGACTGGAGATTAGAGACTGGAGACTGGGGACTAGAGACTAGAGAACTGTCATTTCGAGTGGAGCGTCCGATAGCGTTCATCGGCGAAATCTCCAATCCCCAGTCTCCAGTTATTTTCATAGACGGGATTCTCAAAACCTTCCTCCGCGCCGCGACGGAAAAAATCAATGCGCCGTTTGTGCGTTCGGCGTTTGTGGACAATGCGGGCATCATTGATTTTGACGACGAGTTTGAAGTTTCGTTCAAAGTGGAAACGCACAATCATCCGTCGGCGATTGAACCGTTCGGCGGCGCGAATACGGGCGTCGGCGGCGTGATACGCGATATTCTTGGCGTGAGCGCGAAACCAATTGCGGCGACGGATGTGTTGTGTTTTGGTCCGCAAGACGTGGACGCGCAAACTTTACCCGAAGGCGTTTTGCATCCGCGCGTGATTCGTTCGGGCGTCGTCGCGGGCGTTCAAGATTATGGCAACAAAATTGGGATTCCCACCGTCAGCGGCGCGATTTATTATGATGAAGGGTACACCGCGAATCCGTTGGTGTTTTGCGGCTGCGTTGGCATTGCGCGCAAGAGAGACGTTCCAACGGAACGTCTCTACAAGGATGACCGCGTAATTGTTTTGGGCGGACGCACGGGGCGCGATGGTTTGCGCGGCGCGACGTTTTCTTCGATGACGATGGACGCGCAAACGGGCGAGGTTGCGGGCGCGTCGGTGCAAATCGGCGACCCGATTACGGAAAAAGGTTTGATTGAAGTGATTACGCGCGCGCGCGATGAAAATTTGTATCACGCGATTACGGATTGCGGCGCGGGCGGACTTTCGTCGGCGGTTGGCGAAATGGCGAGCGATACGGGCGCGGATGTGGAATTGCAAAATGTGCGTTTGAAATATCCGGGACTCGCGCCTTGGGAAATTTGGTTGTCCGAAGCGCAAGAGCGAATGGTGCTTGC
>JAKOPZ010000155.1 GCA_029778615.1 Chloroflexota bacterium
CAGTTGGTACATTCTCGCGTTTCAATTGCCGCGTTTGCCCGAAAAATTTATCGCGCAGAATGCGCGACGAATTGCAAAAGGGATTCGTTCGAGCGCGATTCGCAAGGACGCGTTCACTGACGCGGATATAGAAATTTACGCGCGAGCCATCGCGCAGCCCGGCGCGATGCGCGCGGCGATTGATTATTATCGCGCGCTGGTGCGTTGGGGCTTTTGGCTGCCTGTCAAACGGATTGATGTTCCGACGTTGATGTTGTGGGGCGAAGACGATATCGCGTTGACAAAACCGCTGACATATCACACGGAAGATTGGATGCGCGATTTTAGGATTCGGTACATTCCGAATTGCGGACATTGGGTACAGAACGAAGCGGCGGATGAGGTGAATCGCGCGCTGTTGGAATTTATTTAGCAACCGCGAATCAACGCGAATCTGCGCGAACAAAAGTAACGATTCGCGAAGATTCGCGTAGATTCGCGGTTAATTCATAGGGGAGAGATGAAATGTTGATTCGCTTTTTTATTTATGGGCTGCTCGGTTGGGCGGCGGAGATTTTGTGGACGGGGCTGCCCAAGAAACGTCCGATTGATTGGAATTTGGAAGCGCATACGCAGTGGTGGACGTTTCCGATTTATGGACAGATGGCAACGCTGTACGAACCATTGCACAATCGAATTCGCAAATATCCGTGGTGGATGCGCAGTTTTTTGTACGGCTGCGGATTTATTGGCATGGAATTTGTTTCAGGAGAAATCGCGCGTGCGTTGATTGGGAAAATTCCATGGGACTATACGGGGAAAACGCGTTGGGAATATCGCGGCGTAACGCGCGTGGATTATTTTCCGTTGTGGTTCGGATTTGGTTTGTTGATGGAACCGATTCACGATTATTTGGTACGACTGACGCCGTTGTTGAAACGCGCGCAAGATGAGTAGAAAAAAAACTGCGTCGAATATCGGCGCAGTTTTTTGTTTGACTGTAATATGGTCAATCTCGCGCCGAGACGCCAAGGCGGCAAACTTGAAAAGATGAAACATTCTTGGCGATTCACGTAGAGATTGCTTCGTGCGACACAAACAGTCGCCTCGCAATGACAAATCGAGTTATGGAATGAATCCTGTCTGCAAAAATGCTTCGAGCGCGATGCCAACGCCGAGAATCGCGACGAAAAACGCGCCGACGATGGGAACGTAACGCATAAAAGTTCCCACGCGATTGCCGCCAAACATGCGCCCCGCGAATTTTCCCGCGTAGAGTAATGCCAGCCCCGTGAGTACGAGAACGCCCGCGAGTCCGAGTGAGAATCCGATAATCAAGAACAATCCATACAATACGCGTCCCAACGCAATCGCGCTGAGCATGACGACGAGCGCGGAAGGACACGGCAAGAGTCCACCGGAAATTCCGAGCGAGAGTAAATTTTTCCACGATGGTTTTTCAAACGCTTGAATTTCGGCAAGGTGTTCGCGCGCGTGGGCGGCTTCTTGTTCGGGGGTGGCGAAATCGTGAGAGTGGGATTGGGTGATTGGGTGATTGGGTGATTGGGTGTGAATGTGTTCCGATGCGTGATGATGTTCGTGTTCGTCAATGTCGTCGTGTGAATGGGCTGTGCCGTCCGCGTGTGTGTGGACGTGTTCGGTTTCGTGATGATGTTCGTGCGCGTGTTCGTGTCCGTTATCGTGCGTGTGAAAATTTGTGCGCGCTTTGTCGTAGGAAGTGGTTTGTGAACGCGCAGCGCGAAAACGCTGAATGAAAAGTTGTACGCCGATGATGGCGACGAGCAAACCGGAAATGAAACCGAGCCAGGGAAAAAGTTGTTCGGGCAAAACATACGCGGACAAAAAGAGCGTGACGAATCCGAGCGCATATACGCCTGCGGTGTGCGTCACCGTGACAATACTGCCGAGAAAAACCGCGTGCTGCCAATTGCCGCGCGAGCCGACGAGATACGCGCCGACAACCGCTTTGCCATGTCCGGGCGAAAACGCGTGAAGCGCGCCGAGCGCCATTGCGGCGAAAAACGAAATGAGCAAGACAAGCGGCGAAAGCTCTTGGTTGCTTGTGAGCAGTTTGCCAAATTCATCGCGCGTGCGGTCAAACGCGCCGAGGGCACCTGTGGTAATCGGATTTTGAGCTGTCGAAGATGCGGACGGCGCCGCCGCCGGAACGGCGTTGAATGTGGCTTGATGGACATTCAAAGGATTCGTGAGTAAATCTTCCGGATAGGCGGTGAGCTCGCGGCTTGTATCTTGAGCCGGCACCGTAGAATTTTCAATCCCAACGCCATTGCCGCCTTGCACAACAATTTCGCGCCAGCCAAGTCGTTCGCGGAAATTGTCATCATGGAACTCGATAGTTTCGTTCGCGTCAAGTTGGAACGGCGCATCCAGCCACATGCTCACGCGCATCACTTCCAGCCCACCCTGCCCCGGCAAAAATTCCACCTGCGCGGAGTTTGGCTCGAGCGCGAGCGGGACTACCTGCGCGTTGACGCTCAATTTCAAGTTGCCGATAACTTGTGGGACCAGTTTTTCAAGCAGCGCGCCGCGCTCGCCATCCGAAATGTCACCGCTCGCGTCCGCGTCCATGTTTTGTTTTTCTTGAAAAGTTGGAATCTCGGCATAGTCCAAAATGTAGCGTACGCGGATTTGCTCCGGGGAAACTTCGAGCCGCGCATAATGATTGATGGTAAAGTTGCCGAGTGGGTGCGCCAGCGCAACCGCCGTCGTAAATAACGCGAGGAGCAGCGCCAACAGCGGCGCGAGAATTGGAAATCGAAAGAGTTTGTGCATAATTTCTAAAGTGAAGCCCCGGAATTATAGAACAATCTCTACTACGGCGAAATGCGCGATTTGAATTTTGAATCCTTGCATTTGACGCAGCATCCACTGCCACTGTAACGGGATGTATAGCGTTTCGAATTTGCGTTCCGCCGCGCGCGAAATGGCAGGCAAATGCGACCTTGTGCTGTCCGACGCGCTCGACCTTGGCGTCCTGTGGGCGATTTTGCCGTTGAAAAGGGTCATGCGCCGAATTTTAATTCGCTTGCATTGAAGATTGATTTGCATATAATTGCAACGTTTGTTAAAAATATCACGTTCGGTTGTCGCGCAAGCGATGCTTCGTGTCACGCGTATCCGTTTTACTTCCCCCTTGGTTTGGCAATTATTCGCGCAGCGGCGTGTGATACATTACTGATTTTTCGGTGCTCCGACCACAACATGGTCTGCACTTGGAGGAGTAATGCATTCATTTTGGGTTAGGTCGAGTCGGCTACTCGCAGTACTCGTTACCTCCTTGAGCTTTATCGCCCTCACCGGTTGCTCATCCTATATCCCACAAAACATTCTCGCACCATTTTCGCCCGCTGCGGAGGAAACGGCGAGTTTGTTTTATTTCATCTTTTGGATTGCGGTGGTTATTTTCATCGGCGTCGAAGGGATGCTGGTGTTTTTCGTCCTCCGTTATCAGCGCCGCGCCCAAGATGAACATCCCGAACAGTATCATGGCAATACGCGTTTGGAAATTACGTGGACCATTATTCCTGCCTTGATTCTGGTCGTGGTTTTTGCGTTTACCATTCGTACGATGGGGCAGACCGGTCCCACTTCTCCGCCCGGGAAAGGTATCCCCATCAAAGTAATCGGGCACCAATGGTGGTGGGAAATTCAGTACGAAGACGGTAAAGTGCTGACGGCGAGTGAGCTGCACATGCCGACGAATACGGTGATGAATATTGTCCTCAATTCGGACAATGTGATTCACAGTTTTTGGGTCCCCAGTTTGATGGGCAAAACCGATGTGATGCCCAGCCATGATAATCAAACATGGCTCTTGGGAAATATCACGGGCATCTTTAGCGGGCAATGCGCGGAATTTTGCGGCGCGCAACACGCCAATATGTTGTTCCGCGTCATTGTGCAATCGCCCTCTGACTATCAGGCATGGTTGGCGAACCAACAGCAGCCGCCGTTCGAACCGGCGCCCGGCTCCCCCGCCGAACGCGGCAAGCAAATCATCACCGACCCGAAATATTTGTGCGTCGGTTGTCACGCGATTCAAGGGACGAACGCCGTGGGCATCACGGGACCAAATCTCACGCACTTTGCCTCGCGCGGCTGTTTCGCGGGCTGCCGCTTTGAAAACAATCACGAAAATCTGACGCGCTGGTTGACCAATCCCGAAGCGATGAAACCCGGCAATCTTATGGGGCAAGCGTTGACAAAATTGAAACCGGAAACGCCGTACAATCCGTTGACGCCCGACGAAATTGCCGCATTGACAGCGTACTTGGAAAGTTTGAAATAGTCTGACGAAAGACGAATTCCGAAAGCGCAGAGCTGTTGCGCTTGTTGTTCGTATTTCGTCATCGGTCATTTCAGGAGATGGTATGGCAACGAATGTAATGACGCTGCCGCGAACTGCCGAACCAACCGGGTTGTGGAGTTGGATAACCACCGTAGACCACAAACGGCTCGGCATTATGTATTTGGTCACGGCAGTTGCGTTTTTTGTGATTGGCGGCATCGAAGCGTTGTTGATTCGCACGCAATTGGCAACGCCAAACGGCACCGTTCTCAATCCCGACGTCTATAATCAAATCTTTACCATGCACGGCACCACTATGGTCTTTTTGGCGGTGATGCCTCTCAACAGCGGCTTTGGCAACTATATCGTGCCGCTGATGATTGGCGCGCGTGACATGGCGTTTCCGCGTTTGAACGCGTTTGGGTATTGGCTTTATCTGGTCGGCGGATTGTTGCTCTATTCGAGTTTCTTTCTCGGCGGCGCGCCCAACGCGGGTTGGTTCGGCTATGCGCCACTCACCGAGCGCGCATTCAATCTCGGGCATGGCATTGACTTTTGGGTCTTGTCGCTCCAACTGCTCGGCATTTCGTCGCTCGCGGGCGGTCTGAATTTTATCGTGACGATTTTGAACATGCGGGCGCCGGGGCTGACCATCAATCGTTTGCCGCTGTTTGTGTGGGGCACACTCGTTACCTCCCTCCTCATCATCTTTGCCATCCCGAGCATCACCGTCGCGTTGATTCTCCTCCTGTTCGACCGCTATTTCGGCACCATGTTTTATCTGCCCGCCGCGCAAGGTGACCCGCTATTGTGGCAGCATCTCTTTTGGTTCTTTGGACATCCCGAAGTGTATATCATGATTATGCCCGCGTTCGGAATCATTTCCGAAGTGTTGGCAACGTACTCGCGCAAACCGATTTTCGGTTATGCGGCGATGGCGTTCGCGTTCGCGGGTATTTCCTTCGTGAGTTTTACAGTGTGGGCGCATCACATGTTCGCGACAGGCATTTCGCCCGTCGCCGACGTGGTGTTTGCCGGAACGAGTTTCCTCGTCGCCGTGCCAACGGGCATTAAAATTTTCAATTGGCTCGGCACCATTTGGAAAGGTTCCATTCACATCACAACCGCGTTCTTGTTCGCGGCAGGATTCATCGGACAATTCACCATCGGCGGTCTCGGCGGTGTGATGTTGGCAACCGTGCCGGTGGATTGGCAAATCACGGACACGTATTTCGTCGTCGGACACTTTCACTATACGTTGTTCGCCGGCGCGGTGCTTGGACTTTTTGCGGGGCTCTATCACTGGTTCCCGAAAATGACCGGACGCTTTTTGAATGAGCGACTCGGGCAGGCACACTTTTGGCTGACAATGGTCGGGATGACGATGGTCTTTTTGACCATGCACTATGTCGGCGTGCTGGGCATGCCGCGCCGCATTTACACCTACGCGGCAGGACAAGGTTGGGACTTGTGGAATTTGTTGGAAACCGTTGGCGCGTTCACCGTCGCGCTCGGCGTTTTCATCATGCTCATCAATATCATCACCGCCTTGCGAAAACCCAAGACCGCAGAGAACGACCCGTGGGATGGGCAAACGCTGGAATGGGCAACCTCCTCGCCACCGCCCGCTTATAATTTTGCGACGATGATTCCGGTCAACAGTCCGCGTCCACTGTGGGATGCCAAATACGGCGCGCACAGTGAGAATGTCGAACAACCGAAAAAGATTGATTTGTCGGGCGGCGGCAAAGCGCACATTCATCTCCCGAACCCAAGTATTTGGCCCCTGCTGCTTTCCCTTGCGCTCGCGGTGTTCGCAGTCGGCGTTATCTTTGGACCCCAAACGGGTTGGATTGTCGCGCCGATAGGCGTGCTCGGAATTTTTGTCACATTCATCGGGTGGTTGGCACAGCCCGCGAGTTCGTAAGCGTACACTCCCGCCTTTTCTCGGCGACGAGAACAAGAGTTTGGAGGAAAAATTATGTCGGCAGTCGGAAAACTGGAACAAGCAGGACATCGCGTGGGCGAAACGCTCGAAGACGTTGTGGACGAGGCGCACGCGCAAGCGGAGCACGCTGAAACTTCAACCGGGCTCGACCATCGCAAACTCGTGATGTGGATTTTTATCGCATCCGAAACCATTTTTTTCGCCGCGTTGATGGCAACATATTTGGTCTATCGCGGACACACGCCGCATGAAGAGGGTTTGGGACATTTGAGTGTGCCGGTGGCATCGTTCAACACGTTTATTCTGCTTGCCAGCAGTCTGACCATGGTGCTCTCCCTGCAAGCCATTGAGGCGGGTAAACGCGGCAGAATGATTGTGCTGCTCATTTTAACCGCGCTGTTCGGTCTCGCCTTCTTGGGCGGTCAAGCGTTTGAATACAACGAGTTGTTGAAAGAAGGCATTTCGATTGACACGAATTTGTTCGGCGCAACGTTTTTTACGTTGACGGGCTTTCACGGCACGCACGTTGCGGTGGGCATTTTGTGGATTACGATGCTAATTATCCGCGCACTGCGCGGCGGCATCACCGAACACAATCATCTTGCCGTCGAACTGGGCGGGTTGTACTGGCACTTTGTTGACCTCGTGTGGGTCGTACTGTTCACTATCATTTATCTCATCTAGAGATACGGAATCATTCGCACATGGAACACGGACACGCAGTTTCAAATCCCAAAACGGACCCCGGCGATTTTGTCGCCGAAGAAAAACGCATCGAAAAGGCGCAGCCGAACTATATCGCGGTATTTGTGATACTCGGCGTGCTGACCGCGATTGAAGTGGGCATCACGACGCTGTTTCCCGATAAAACCGTCGGCACCGTGCCAATTCTTTTGTTCCTCACCGTCGCGAAGGGTTTGCTGGTGATTTTGTTTTACATGCACCTCAAATTCGACAATCGCATTTACAGCATCTTTTTTGGCGCGGGGATTCTGGCGCTGGCGGTGCCGTTTGTGATTTCCATGATTTTTCTCATGTCACCACCACAGCTCATTAGCGCGCGCGGTGGCACCGAAGGCGGTGGCGGCGGCGGCGAAGCGCGTCCCACGCCGAACCCGAATGCCGGTCCGCCTATCACCGTGAAAATTGGCGCGACGGAATTTCAATTTACGCCCGACGCGTTGACCGCGAATAGCGGTCAAGTGGTGCGCGTGGAACTCACCAACACCGGCAGTGTCGAACACAATTTTGTGGTGGCAGACAAACCCGCAAGTCAAGACCCGCAGCCGTGGGTGACCCGCGACGGAAAACTGATTGCCAAAGCGCAAGCCGGAACGACAGGCAAAGGCGGTTTTACCGCGCCCGCAAGCGGCGACTATGTGTTTTATTGCAACGTGCCCGGACACGCCGAAGCCGGCATGCACGGAATCTTTAGCGTCAAATAAAAAACTCGCGCAAAATCAGCGCAAGTTCGGTTTTCCCAATTTGACAGAGCGTATCCGAAAACGTTCTTTCAGTTTTGGAAACACCAATGGGGTTTTAGGATTTTTGAATGTGCTCTAGAGTATCTGCGCGTTGAGTAGCAACTTGGCTCAACGCGCAATTCATTTTTGACCCGTGAACACGTATTTTCCTTCGATTGATTTTTGGTGGACGGCGTGGGCGTTCGAGCCGAGTATTTGGCTGGGCATTGTCATTTTGCATGGCGGCTATTTGCTCATCGTCGGACCGCTCCGCACAAAATTCGCCGCGAGCCAACCCGTGACCTCAAAACAGTTGACGTATTGGACGCTCGGAATTTTGAGTCTCATCATCGCGTTGATTACGCCGTTGTCTACACTCTCTGACCAATACTTGTTCAGCGCGCACATGCTCCAGCACATTTTATTGACACTCGTCGCGCCGCCGTTGATGCTTTTGGGATTGCCCGGTTGGTTATTCGAACCGCTCAAAACGCGTCCCGCGTTGTTGGAACTGGCGCGCTCTTTATGCAATCCGTTCGTGGCGTTCGCCGCGTTCAACGTCGTTTTTGTCGCGTGGCATGTCCCGGCGTTATATAACCTCGCCCTCTATTCGCCGCAAGTGCATCTCATGGAACATGTTTCCATTGTCGCCACCGCGCTGTTGACGTGGATGCCTGTCCTCAGCCCGACGAAATTGATTCCGCGTTTGCCGCTGCCGCTTCAAGTGTTTTACGCGTTTTTGCAAAGCATCGTCGGCACAGGACTCGGCGGCATTCTCACGCTGGCGCGCGAACCGATTTATATTTTTTACGTCCAAGCGCCGCGCATCTGGGCTATTCCCACCTTGGAAGACCAAGTGTGGGCGGGCTTGCTCATGTGGGTCGGCGCGGCAATGCTTTGGCTGTTGGTCCTCACCATTCGTTTCTTTCGCTGGTTCGGCGCCAAAGGTCCGATTGAAGGCGAACATGGGTTTGTTTAGAAACAAGACCGATACAGTATGTCTCAACTTGCTCCAAGCGTAACCCGATACAAGACGTGGCGTGAAACAATCACCGATTATTTCATGCTCACCAAACCAATCATCGTCGCGCTGTTGTTGACCACAACATTGGGCGGCATGTTGATTGCGGCACATGGTTTGCCCCCACTGAATGTTTTAATTCTCACGCTCCTTGGCGGCGCGTGCGCGGCAGGCGGCGCCAACGCGTTGAATTCTTATATTGACCGCAATACGGACAAAGCAATGGGGCGCACGCTGCGTCGTCCCCTGCCGAGTGGAAAAATTTCTCCGCGCAACGCGTTGATTTTCGCGCTCGCGTTGTGTGTGACCTCCGCGCTCATTTTGGGATTTGGTGTGAATTGGTTGGCGGCGACCCTTTCGTCGGCGGGAATCGTATATTACGCGTATGTGTATACGGTGTTGTTGAAACGCATGACACCGCAAAACATTGTCATTGGCGGCGGCGCGGGCGCGCTTCCCCCGCTCGTCGGTTGGGCAGCCGTGACCAATGAATTGAGTTTGCTGTCGCTCTATTTGTTTGCGATTATTTTTTTGTGGACTCCTCCGCATACGTGGGCGTTGATGCTTTTGGTGGAAAAAGATTATCGCAAGGTTTCCATTCCCATGCTGCCTGCTGCGTGGGGTGAGTTGGAAGCGCGACGCCACATCATTTTGTATTCGATTCTGTTGGTGATTGTGACGCTGATGCCGTTTTTGTTTCGCGGTTTGAGTTGGATTTATTTTATCGGCGCGGTCGGACTCGGCGCGTATTTCTTGATGCTCGCGGCGCGGTTGTGGTTTACGCGCGGCGAGGCGAAACCGCTTGCGCGCAAGTTGTATCACTATTCCAACGGCTATCTTGCGCTGTTGTTTGCGCTAATGGTGGTTGACACAATTTTGCTGCGGAGCTAATCGAAACGTTATGCCGCGCGGACTCGGACTCACACGCTACATCGTTTTCATCGGCGTCATTGGTTTGCTCCTCGCGTCGGCGGCGGGGTTTCTCGTTTCCCTGACCGAAACCGTCGAATTGGTGTGGCATGTGGTAACACATATCACGGACCCGGCGCTTGAAGTGCAAGAAGTGTATTTCATCAAATTGGTTGACGGTTTTTTGGTTGCGACGGGTCTTTTGATTTTCGCGTTGGGCTTGTATCAAATTTTCTTTGGCGCGCTGGCTTTGCCCGAAGCACTCCGCTTTACCACGATTGGTCAGTTGAAAACCACACTCGCCAACATTATCGTGCTCACGCTGGCAGTCACCTTTCTCGCGATGGCACAAGAGGACACGGCGCCGCAAGCTCTCTTGTTGAACGGCGCCGCCATCGCCGTGCTCATTGTCTCTCTCGTTTACTTTGCGCGCAGTGGCGACCACAACCATTAAACTCCCTTGTCACTCGACCACCGTCTGATTCGCCAAAATTTCTTCGAGCGGCATTTCCTCTCCCGCCTTTCCTTTTCCTTCTGTCACCCGCACCAACAAACCGAGACTGGACAAAAGTGAAACCGCGCCGAGCAAGAACGGCGCGGCGAGGGAACTGCGCGAAGCCGCCCACGCGCCCAACGTAGGACCTGCTGCGGTGGAAAAACCCGCCGCCGTTGTCAACAAACCAAAGACCGAGCTGCGCGACGCGCGTGTGCTGTGTTGCGCCAACATGGTTTCCGCGACAATGAAAATCGTTTCGTAAAAAATATGCGCGGCGAGAAAAAAGCCGATGCCAATTTCCCAACGCGGCGCCAAGCCCCACCCTGCCAACGTGATGGCAAAACAAATCGCGGCGCCGAACCAAATTTTTTTGCCGCCCCACACGTCCGCTTTGCCGCCGAGCCAAACGCCGATGAGAGCCACTGCCGCGCCTGCCGCATTCACCCATTGAATTTGTACGTGGTCCAACTTCCACACATCATTCGCCAGCAGCGCGCTGAAGGGTCCTTCAAACGAAAGTCCCAGCGCGAGCGCAAACAATGTATTCGCGCCAATAATCCATAAAATCGCGGACGGAACTGTCGTGCGCCATGTGCGCCAATTCAGCGCGTTTCGCTGCGAACTGTGATGCGTTTCGTGCAGAATCAACGCGCGTGCCAACGTTGCGGGAATCAGCACAATGCCGTGCGCCACAATCATTCCGGCAATTCCGAGCAGCGGCAAGAAAAAGGAACTCACCAGCGGACCCACAATCGCCGCGCCGAGCACAAAGATTTCCAAAAACGAAAACGCGGCAGCGCGGCGTTCCTCATCGGATTCGGACAGAAACGCCTGCATCGCGGGCCACTGTAGCGCGCCGACAAAATTCGTCGCGCTCAAAATCAATGTCAACACCATCCAGTCGCGCGTGAAACCTCCGACAAGATAAAGTGGTGTCAGGACAAAACCCGGCGCGGTGAAAACCCATTTTCGTCCAAAGCGGTCGGCGAGGAATCCGCCAAGCATCGCCGGCAAATAATGCGCGAGGGTGAAAATAGAGAACGCGACGCCGACTTGAAATTCATCCGCGCCCAAATCGCGCAGATGCAACGCAAGCAACGGCGACCACGCAAAATACGCGGTGAGCACCAGCCCGACCGACATGGAAAGCACAATCGTATTGCGCGAGAGTTGGCGATAATGGTTGAACATGGGGACGTGTAAGCGAATAAAAAACACCGTGCACGAAACGCGCACGGTGTTTGAAAACAATCAGACAAACGAAAATTCTTTGGTCGCTACGTGAGATACTTGCTCCAGACATCGTGAGCATTCGCCTCGCCGAGCATCACCACTGCCACAAAGCGCGGGCGTCCCGGCAGAGACAACAAGTTCATGTTCGCCTCTTCCGGCGTACGATTGCCTTTGCGCCGATTGCACGGACCACACGCCGTTACAACATTTTCCCATGTGGTCATGCCACCGCGCGAACGCGGCAGTACGTGGTCGAGTGTTAGCTCGGTACGTCCGGGCGTCGAGCCGCAGTATTGACACATGTACATGTCACGTGCCAACACAGTGCGGCGCGAGAGAGGCAGAGGCAGACGGCGGGGAATGGGCACATAGGTAACCAGACGAATGACCAACGGCACGTCCATGTGCATACGCTCCGCCCGAATTTTCGCGCGCGCGGCTTCGACCAATTCTGCTTTTTCTTTCAAGAGCAGAACGATGGCGCGCTTGACTGATACAATATTTAGCGGTTCGTACGATGCATTCAGAACCAAGACCCCGTTCACCGCAGCCTCACTTGATTTCACGCCACTGACACGCAACGCGGTTCGTTTTTTTCAAGAACACATTTCGTTGGTGTCGCCGCAAAGGTAGGGTCAAAATGGGCGTTGTGACGTGATTGCGGCAAAATCACTTATGCCGCTTGTTCCAGTTCCTCCGTTTCAAGGAATTTCAAAATCTCATTGCGCGCCTGTTTGTACGCTTTGAGCAATAGTTCATCCGGTCCCTTGAAACCGATTACGTTTCGTTTCGCACAGGCAGAGCAACCCATCAATGCTTTATAGCGGTCCGGGTTGCAGTCCAAACAACCACATTGTCGAATCATCATTAAACAAAAGGCGAGACTGTCCGGATGGTCTTCCGGCAGTGTTGCCACGCGTTTGGCAAGTTCACGCCATTTCGGATCGCGCAGTCCGGCGAGCGCATGAACGCTCTTGTGTGGAAAAAGAATCTCCGCACGCATAAGGCAAACTCCTTCAGCAAGCAATCGCGGAGCCGCATTGCTTGGCGGTGAATTTTGGATGAATGGATGCCAAGAACGCATCCGAGAGAATAGCCGTGCACGCGTATCGCGCGCACAAAAAACGGCGCTGTCCCAACCTGCGTTGGGCAAGGCGCCGCACCACGAACCGAAGGAGTCTTGCATGATTGCGCTACGCTGCGCGGACAAATGGTCCGCAATTCTCCTTGCCGATTCAAAGTGGACGCGTCGGGATTCGAACCCGAGTCATCGGAATTGCGCGTCGGCGTTAATCCGATTCGACACCCATCGCACGCCCTAACAGATTTTTGATTTGGGATTGATGATTTATGAATTTTGCGCCAAACAAGGACGCGTCAAAGCATAAATCCAAAATCCAAAATCGTAAATCCAAAACGGCAAGTGGTCGTACCCCCGATTCTGTTTTACTCCGTCATCTGTCTCAAGCATTACGGCTTGGTGGATTGTCCTGAGGTCAGGCAATTCACTGCGACAGGACGCCTTGCATTTCTGCAAAACGCCCACCTGCCTTGCTCCCGGTTGGACATTCGCCCAGCCACTGTCATTGCTGACAATGCTGGTGAGCTTTTACCTCACCGTTTCGCCCCGGTCCCGAACGGGCAACCGCAAGGATTGCCCCCCCAGGTGGGAATACTTTCTGTTGCAGTTGTCGTCGTCCTTGGCTTGCGCGCAGGACGCCCTAACTTGCTGTTTCGTTAGGCAACCGCGCGTTGTATTTTCACACAACGCCGGGAGTCGGGAAGTTCCTCTCGCGCGGATTTAAACGCGAGCGACGGAACACCTGCTTGCCGCTGTTTTCTGTTGTTAATTGAAAAACGAAAAACGTTTTCCAAAAGTGAGCCGCCAGGGAATCGAACCCTGAACCTGCAGCTTAAAAGGCTGTTGCTCTGCCGATTGAGCTAGCGGCCCATATTTATTTGTTAATGACTGCTCAGCGCCAAGATGTCGCGAGCGGGGTGCAAAAAAAAAGCGTGAGCCCGCGCTTGTCGCGCTTGCGCTTCACGCCGCCGATGGCTGAAACGAATCGCTCGAAAATTTAGCGCGCGCCACTTTCCTCTGTCCGTTTGGACAGCACTATGGAAAATGCAAAAGAAACCAAGTAAAGCATAGTGGGCTGCTCAACTTTCGAGCGGATTTTACCATGACTTTTGTCCGTGTGTCAACAAAAATCCGCTTTTATTTCCCCGCCGCTTGCGCGAATTGAATCACTTCGGATGGGAACAAACCGATAGCAATTGTGAGCAAGACGACGATGACGACTGTGCCTGTCAGCAGCGCAGGAGTCCGCGCGCGTGTCGGCTGCCAATCCTCTGACGGCGGACTCATGTACATTCGGACCACCGGTCCGAGATAATAATAAACCGACACCAAACTATTCAGAACGCCAATGACCGCGAGCCACACATAGCCATTAGTCACCGCCGCATTAAACACAAAGAATTTTCCAACAAACCCCGCAAACGGCGGAAACCCTGCCAGCGACAACAGCGCAATCGAAATTGCCGCCGCTGCCCAGGGTTTTTGCTGTGCTGCGCCCGAGAGCTCTACCAAGGTCAAACGCTCGCGCCCGCCTTGTTCAAATGCAATCACTCCGCCGAACGCGGCGAGATTCATTACCGCGTATGCGGCAAAGTAAAAGAGCGCTGCCGACATTCCGTTTTCGCCGCCCGCGACGAGCGCGACCAGAATATAACCCGCGTGCGCGATGGAGGAATATGCCAACATCCGCTTGATGTTGGTTTGGACGAGCGCGGCAACATTTCCGCCCGTCATCGTGAGAACGGCAAGCACCGCGAGCACCAAATGCCAATCAATTCCCCCCGAAGCATCGAGCACGGGAAACACGGCGACAAGGAACACGCGGAAAAAGGCGGCGAACGCGGCGGCTTTGGTCGCCACGCTCATGAACGCCGTAATCGGCGTTGGCGCACCTTCATACACGTCCGGCATCCACCATTGAAACGGGACCAGTCCCACCTTGAAACCAAATCCGACAAGGAGCAGCCCCGCGCCCATCAAAAACAATACATTGTGCGCGAGATTTGCCCCCCCCGCAATCGTTTGCAGATTGGTGCTGCCGGTCGCACCGTACAACAACGCGATGCCATATAAAAAGAACGCGGATGAAAACGCGCCGAGCAAAAAATACTTCATGCCCGCTTCGAGCGAGAGATTGTTTTTGCGCCAAAACGCGGACAGCACATACAACGGCAGTGAGAACAATTCGAGTCCGAGAAAAATTACGATTAAATCATTCGCCAGCGCCATCAAAATCATGCCGCTTGCCGCGCCGAGCAAGAGCGCGAGATACTCACCAAAATCCAATTCGCGCGCGTTCAAATAATCTACCGAAAGCAGAATCGTCACGAACGCGGCGACAAGGACGACCAAACTCACACCGAGCGCAAAGTTACTCGCGTAAACGCTGTTATTGAAGGCGCGCTGTTCCGTGTTGTACTGCATAAAGGTCTGCACTGCCGCGAGCGCCAAGCCAATCAGCGCGAGGAACGCGAGATAACTTTTGTTTTTGCCCGGCAAGAGCGCATCGCCGAGCATAATCAGCATCGCCGTCACTGCCGGAATCAACGCGGGTAACAGCGGAAACAAATTGATTTCAGGAATCGTAAAGGTCATGGTTCAGAGGACAATGAACAACGGACAAATTTTCGTTTGATATTTCACACAATCCATTTTACTTTTTCGTCTTGCGTTTCTGCGTCAACTTTTGCCGCGCGCGCGCCCAGCGGTCAATTTTTTTGCGATAGCTCCGCACTTGTTCCGCATGTTCCAAATCGTGTTCCACTTGCATCTTGAGCAGGTCAAACCCCGTCGCGGCGATGCCCCACGAAGTCATGCGCGAACGATTCAGCACCGGCTCGGTCAGTCCTTCGACCACCTGAATCAAGTCCCGCCGCGCCGTTTCGAATTCGGACATTACGGCGCTCGCGCTTTTTTCGCGCCGCGCGGCGATTTGTTCTTCATTCCACGCGGCATAGCCGCTGCGGTCCGAGATGCTGTATGTATACATGGACTCGCCGGGCATAGTGAAGGTTTGCAAGACGCGCACAATTTCTTCGTCCCACGAGGCGATGTGCGCGAGCAAATCTTTGAGCGTCCATTTGGCAACCGCCTTGGGACGCTCCAAGTCTTCTTCGCTCAAGCCATTGAGCGTGTCCGCGAGTTCTTTGCGCGCCGCCCGTAATTTTTGAATCGCCTCATCGCGTTTCATTTGACTAGTCCTGCTACCGCGTTTGGATTTAGCAACGCGCCAATAGATGCCTGCATCGGGTTGAGGACAAAATTCGGAAATACACCGATGAGGACGATGAATACAACGAGCGCCAACAGCAACACAAATTCGCGGCGCGTTAAATCCGGCAGCGTTTTATTTTTTTCGATGGTCACGGGACCTTGCATCGCGCGTTGATATGCCCACAACAGGTAAATCGCCGCGAGAATTACGCCCACTGCGGCGAATACCGTATACATCGGATTCGCACTCCATGCGCCGAGCAAAATCAAAAATTCGCCGACGAATCCATTCAGCCCCGGCAAACCCATTGAAGCAAACATGACGACGAGCAAAAAGAACGCGTACACCGGAATCACTTTTTGCAGTCCGCCGAAATTAGCAATCAAGCGCGTATGCGTGCGTTCATACAAAATTCCGACGAGCAAGAACAACGCACCCGTCGCCAGACCGTGATTCACCATTTGCAACACCGCGCCGCTCATGGCTTGCTGCGAGAAAACGAAAATACCGAGAATGATGAAACCCATGTGCGAGACAGATGAATACGCGACGAGCGATTTCAAATCTTTTTGCACCGCCGCGACCATCGCGCCATAGATAATTCCAATGATTGCCAAGACAATCAACAACGGCGCAAATTCGCGCGACGCGTCGGGAAAGAGCGTGAGACAGTAACGCAAAAAGCCATACGCGCCGAGTTTCAGCAACACGCCCGCAAGAATAATCGAACCTGCCGTCGGCGCTTGCACGTGCGCGTCGGGCAGCCACGTGTGCAGTGGAAACATTGGCACTTTGATCGCGAACGCGAGCGCGAACGCGCAAAAGAGCCATGGCTGAATTGTCGCAGGTGTAATCGTTTTCTGCAATTCTAACAAATCAAACGTGCGCGCGCCCGTCGCGAAATACAAGACGATAATTGCGACCAGCATCAACAGCGAACCGGACATCGTGAACAAGACAAATTTGATTGCCGCATAAATTCGCCGCTCGTGTCCCCAAATGCCGATGATGAACGCCATCGGGATGAGCGAAAATTCCCAAAAGACGTAAAACAAAAATACGTCGAGCGCGACAAACACACCGAGCATCGCCGCTTCGAGAATCAGAAAGAAAATAAAATATTCTTTGACGCGGTCATTGATTTCCGAAAACGACGCGGGAATCGCAATCAGCATGAGGAACGTCGTCAGCATCACGAGCCAGAACGACAACCCATCCACGCCGACGTGATACGAAATCCCAAACTGCGGCACCCAATCGTACTGCTCGACAAACTGCATCGCGCTCGTGTTCGGCACAAAGTTCGTGAGCAAGTACACCGACAACGCAAATTCAATCGCGACGGCGACAAATGCCCACCCTTTGATGAGCGACGCGTTGGCGCGCGGAAGCAGCGCCGTGACGAGCGCGGCGGCAAGAGGGAAAAGAATGAGTAGGGAAAGAATTGGCATCTTACGGCATCAACCCATCAAACGTCGGTTTGTAAAAAATCCCGCACACCTTTTGTTTTTCGGGAAGCAATTTATTTTTTACTTCTGCACTAAATTCCTCAATCGTCGCGACGTATTCTTGCTGCGTCAACGCGCTCGGACTGATTTTTTCAAGCGCGGCGTCTTGCGAAAACAAAATTTCGATTTCATCCGTCGAAATGTGCATCACGCAGTCACGCATTCCCGTCGGCACGGCGTTTAGATTAAAGCGATTCGTTCGCAAATCGCGCACATGCGTTGCTTCGTGAATTAACGTGGTGAGAAAACTCCAGCGCGTGAGCGCATCATGCGCCGCGCCCGGAAACGCGTCACGCGTCCAATCTGCCAAATGGTCGCGGAAACGAATGCGCCCGAATGTCGGCTCGCCATTGCGTGTGCGGCAGCAAATGCCATCCGAAAGAAACGGCAGCGACGCGTCGCGATGCACTTCAAACGGGCGCTGTGCCAACAAATAAGCGTACCATGTCGGCATATTTTCCGCGAGCCAGTTCACTGCAGTCTTGAAAAACGCGGCATCGGTCGCATTAAAATTGTAAAGGGCAATGTCTTGTACCGAATCCGTCAACTGCGTTGTCTGCTCCGCACCCAGCGCCAGTCCCAAACGCTTGCCTGTCGGACGCGGATTCGCGCCCGAACGGTCGAGCACTTCAAAATAGCCACTCGCAGGATTGAACGCAATCGCATCACTGCGCGCCATCGCGATGAACGGATTCGCCAACACTTGCACGATTTCGGCGGAACGCTGGTCCACCAAAACGATTTGCCAATCGGTCAACACTTGCGGGTCGCCGTTTGGTCGCACCTCCAACAGCGGCGCAATCTCGCGTTCGCTTACTTGGCGCGGATACAAGCGCAGCAGTGCGTACGCGTTTTTTGGATTTTGTTTGTCGTACCACACATACGCGTAGCACAAATTAAATTCACAGCGCCGTGCTTCATCATAGACCAGCGCGTTGCCCTGCGCGTCGCGCAATCCAAACCGCGCGTTCATCACTTCGCCCAACGCGGTGACCACTTGGTCGAACGAAATTTTTTCGGGGTGCAAACAATACACGCGTTCGCGATTTTGCAAGCGCACGGATTGCGGGACTTCACAAAAATTTAACGCACGGTACGCGGAAATGCCGCGCCGGGTCACGCTCACAATCGGACGCGTCAACGCGTTGGGTTCGGCGGTCGGTGTTTCTTCAATCTCCGTTTGCGGAATATTCGTTGGTGTAAAGGTTCGGGGCGCGGCAGTCGCTGCCTGATTTGTCGGTTCGGGCTGCGGCGGCAGCGCAATATTCGGCACAGGCGGCGGGGCGCACGCGATGAATATTCCCACCGCAAACAACAGACACGAGAAACCCCATTTCGCGGGAGACCGCATTGTCTCCATCCTTCGCGCAACGTGCTTAGGGTCGCATGATGACAATGGCGATGACGACGACAATCCCAATCAACATCGCGAGCGCATAGCCGCGCGCGTAACCATCCTGCAGCGAGCGCAGCGCCTGCCCCACATTCCGAAACGCGCGCCCCAAGCCGTCTGCCGCGCCATTGATAATTTTGCCGTCAACGTCCGTCCAAAACGCGTTCGCCAGCCAGCGACCGGGACGCGCAATCACATAATCGTAAATCTGGTCTACCCAATATTTGTTGCTCCACAAACGATAGAGCCACGGATAGTAACGGGTGAGGCGCTGGGGCGTTTCACGGTCGCCCAAATAAAAACGCAGCGCAATGAAAATACCAATTAACGCGGCGGCAGTAGAAATTCCAATCAGCGTCCATTCAAGCGTCGGCGAAATTTCCACAGCGGGTTCGCGGAAAACCGGTTCGAGAAATTGTCCAAACAAATTCGCGCCTAACACACTTGGCAATCCAACATATCCCGCGAACAACGCGCCAAGCGCGAGAACCATCAACGGGATTGTCATTACCGGCGACGCCTCGTGGGGATGAAGCCCGCGTTCGCCGTGTCCGTGCGCGGCGTGTTCGTCTTGCGCGTGAACAACTTCGCCTTCTTTCCAACGCGGTTTTCCGCCGAACGTGAGAATCACCGCGCGGACTGTATAGAACGCGGTAAGCAGCGCGGTCAAAACGCCCACAACCCACAGCACGATATTTCCACTCGTGAAACCTGCCGTGAGAATTTCATCTTTGCTAAAGAAACCGCTAAAGAGCGGAAAGCCGGACAGCGCGAACGCGCCAATGAGAAATGTCCAAAACGTAATTGGCATCACCTTTCGCAAACCGCCGAGCCGCCGCATATCAATCATGTCGTTCATCGCGTGCATCACCGCGCCCGCGCCGAGAAACAACAGCGCTTTGAAAAACGCGTGCGTCATCAAATGAAAAATGCCCGCGCCGAACGCGCCGACTCCCAACGCGAAAAACATATAGCCCAATTGCGAAACGGTCGAGTACGCGAGCACGCGTTTCAAATCATTTTGCACGAGCGCAATCGTCGCGGCGATGAACGCGGTCAGTACGCCAATGATTGCGACTACCGTCAACGTCGTTGGCGCGAGCGAATACAACACATGCGAACGCGCCACCATGTACACGCCCGCCGTCACCATCGTCGCCGCGTGAATGAGCGCGCTGACCGGCGTCGGACCCGCCATCGCGTCGGGCAGCCAGATGAACAACGGAATCTGCGCGGACTTGCCCGTCGCGCCCAAAAACAACAAGAGTGTCATGACGGTAATGACCGGCGCGCCGATTTGGAACATTTCTTCCGCTTTCGGAAACACCTCCGCAAAGGACAATGAACCGAACGTCCAAAACATTAAAATAATTCCGAGCGTGAATCCGAAATCGCCGATGCGGTTCACCACAAACGCTTTGGTCGCGGACGAACGCGGCGAGAGAAATTTTTCATCCGTGCCGACGGCGAGATTGTCGCGGTCGTACCAAAAACCAATGAGCAAATATGAACATACGCCGACACCTTCCCAACCCAGGAACATCAGCAAATAATTGTCCGCAAGCACCAGCATCAGCATCGCGAACGCGAACAAGTTCATGGCAAAGAAAAAGCGCGCGTAATCTTTTTCATGTTCCATGTAACCGACGGCGTACATGTGAATCAATGTGCCCACACCCGTCACTACAAGAATCATCACGGCGGACAACGGGTCAAGCCAAAACGCGACATTTACCGAAAAACTGTTCGCGCCCACACCGACACCAATCCATTCATAAAGCGTTTCACGCAGGACGCGTTCTTCCGGCGGCAGCGCGACCAGATTCGCCACCGCGCTGACAGCAACGCCGAACGCTGCCGCCATGAACGCCACCGCCAGCCAACTCGACAAGGCGCGCGGCAAACGACGCCCGACGAGCAAATTAATTATTGCGCCGAGCAAAGGCAGTGCGGGAATGAGCCAAAGCATTAGAGGCATACAAAAACTCGATTGGGTGACAAGGTAGAGAGGTGAACAGGTGAGAAAAGCGCGTGACCGCGTTTTTCACCTTGTCACCCCTTGAGCATGTCTATTTCGTCCACATCAACATTCTCGCGCGCGCGAAAAATGGCGACGACAAGTGCGAGTCCCACTGCCACTTCGGCGGCGGCGACCGTCAACACGATAAACACAAACACTTGCCCGCTCATATCGTCGAGAAAATGCGAGAACGCGACGAACGCGAGATTGACCGCGTTGAGCATCAATTCGATGCCCATAAAAATAATGAGCGGATTCCGCCGTATCAAAACGGTCAGCGCGCCAATCGAAAACAACACCGCGCTCAAAATGGTAAAGTGGTTAACCGTCAACATATCGCTCGCCGTCCGTCATTCGTCTCTTGGCGTTCAACGCAAGTCACGTTTTGATTCCGCGTGCGGCACGCGTTCGCGGCGCGCCAGTGTCATGGCTCCCACAATCGCAATCAACAACAGCACGGACGCAATTTCAAACGGCAAGAGAAATTCCGAAAACAACAACGTGCCGATGACTTGGACGTGTCCAATCGAAGCAACAAATTCGGGAGTGAATTTTCCGGTCGTGGGCGCAATTTGTCCACTCGCCAAAGTCGCAATGAGCAGCACGCCGAGCGCTATCGTAAACACAATCGCCACAAACGTTTGCCCGCGCCCGCGCGCGCCGATAATGTCGAGACGCGGATTTAGGACCATGATAACAAACAAAAACAAAATGAGCACCGCGCCCGCGTAAATCATAATTTGCGCGACGGCGAGAAACGGCGCATTCAACAAAATGTACATCGCCGCAAGCGCGAGAAAAACCAATGCGAGCGCCAACGCGCTGCGCACCGGACTGCGCGCAATGACGACGCCCAACGCCGCGAGCACCGCCAGCGCGGCAAACAAGTAAAAGACAAGTCCTTCCACAAACGCGCCGTAATCCATGCTTAACCCTTTTTCAATCTCCGCGCTTGCTCCACCACATCGCGGCAGTGTACTTCGTGATGCGCGTACATTGCCAGCAAAAATTCTTTGACATCCGAATCGCCCGCCGCCGGATGCGTGCCGCGCCGCATCAACATCTCCGGCGTCATCGTCTCGAGCAGACCTATCAAGTTGCGATAACTCGCGTCCAATTCGTCGCGCAGCTGCGCCAAACTTTTGGCGCGCCCGGCAGCAACCGTTTCCTGATTAAACTTTTCATTGTCGAAATCGGCAGGCAGCGCGCTGGTGGTACCCTGCGCAATGTCTTGCAGCAGTTTCTCCATCAACGCTTCGTTCGCGACAATGTGAATGCAGGTGTCCTTGATGGACCATTCGCGCCCGGGCAGACATTCATCCACCTGCGCCTCCGTCAAGCCCGACGTTGCCTTTAACAACACATCGCGCGAACGGGCGTATTGCGCGAGGAGAGGTTCCAGTTCTCTAAGCATTTGAAACTGGGGTCGCCAGCGCGGCTTGCACTTGACGAATATGGTCCGCTTCGTGCGTCGTAATAATCAGAAATAGATGGCGCAGGGTTGTGTCTTTGGCCTGCGGATGGTCACCGCGTTTTTCCAGGTCTTTGGCTGTAACCGTTTCCATCAACGCAATCAAGTCCCGATGTGACTGTTCCCATTCGGCGAGCAATTCGTCGAGCGATTGTCCCGCGCGTTTTTCCTGCTGGCGCCGATTGAAAAAATCGCGGTCAAAGTCCGGACGCAAACGGTTGTCTTGTTCCGCAATCCAATTTTTCGCCATCCGCAACATGCTCGTATCCGCGCCGACAAAATGTGCCAGCACCTGACGCGGCGAATAATCTTCGCTTGCGTTCGATTGATTCAATTGCGAATCATTCAAGCCGCGCAAGAATTCGGTAAACGTTTCCCGATTCGCGTTCAATTCCGCAGCACGCGGTTCCAATTCGGTTAACATATTAGCGCGCAAACGCCTGCGCCGCGCCCGGCTGGAAAAAAATAATGATTCCCGCCGTTATCAAAACATTCAAGAGCGCGAGCGGCAGCATCACCTTCCATGTGAAATTCATGAGCTGGTCATAACGCAGACGCGGGAACGTGCCGCGAATCCACATGAAAACGAAAATCAGAATAAACACCTTGAGGGCAAACCACCAAATGCCGGGTTCGCCGACGATGGGCAAAAATGGCAGCGGACTCAGGTAGCCGCCCAGAAACAACGTCGCCGCGATAGCACACACCGTAATGATGTTGATGTATTCCGCCATAAAAAAGAACGCGAACTTGATGGACGAGTATTCGGTGTAATAGCCCGCGACCAGTTCCGTTTCTGCTTCGGGCAAATCGAACGGCAAGCGATTCGTTTCCGCAATCGCGGCAATGATATACAAAATGAATCCGAGAACTTGGGGCAGAATAATCCAACCAAAATTCTTTTGATAGTCCACAATCTCATTCAAATTTAGCGTGCTCGTCAACATCAGCACACCGACCAATGCGAGTCCAAGCGTGACTTCATACGAAATCAACTGTGCGGCCGCGCGCAGCGAACCGAGCAGTGAATATTTGTTATTGGAACTCCAACCCGCCAGCACGGTTCCGTACACGCTTACTGACCCCACTGCGAGCAAATACAACAGCGCAACGTTCACATTTGCAATCTGCATCGGAATTTCCAGCCCAAACAAATTGAGCGGCGGAGAAACCGGAATGACTGCGAACGCGAGCAGCGCGGTGGCAACGGAAATCATTGGCGCAATTACAAACACCAATTTGTCCGCATTGGTGGGAATCAATTCTTCTTTGAACAACGCTTTGAGCGCGTCGGCAAGGGGCTGGAACAAACCGCGCGGACCGGTGCGATTGGGACCGATACGCACTTGGATTTTGGCAATGACCCAGCGTTCCACCAGCTGGATGTACGCAAAGGTCGTCAATAACGCAAAAATCCACACCACACATTTAATGATGAGGATCACGAAATCAACAATCGGTCGGTCAATGTAAATGCCAAGTATGTTCATTGAAAAAGTCTGTCGGTTTGAGCGGAACGAGCAAGTTCCCGTCACCCAAAAAGTTCCTCACCACGTTCGGCTGACTGGCACACCATCATCCCGCGCGCAGTTTACTTGTCAACGCATCGAGTTTTTCATCTGTCATGGATTCGTACTGGGCGCTATTGTCCAAAAGCAGTACCGGCACTTGGTCGCAACCGCCCAAACACGGCGCGTGACGCAAAGTAATTTTGTTATCGCTCGTTGTCTCTTGCCCGTGTTCCAAACCCAATTTCTCGCGCAAACGCTCAAACGCTGCATCCGCGCCTGCCAGCGCGCAGGGCAAATCCGTGCAAAACTCTAGCACATGCTGCCCGACCGGTTTCAAATGGTACATGGTGTAAAAACTCGCGACCGACCCCACTTCTGTCGCGGTCATGTCCAATTCGTTCGCGACGGCGGCGATTGCCTCTTGCGGCAGCCAGCCGTATTCTTGCTGCGCGAGGTACAGCGCGGGCATTACAGCCGAACGCGCATTCGGATATTTTGCTTTTAGCGCCTGGATTTTTTCTCTTGCCGCGTCGGATAACATGTTACCTTCACTCGTCTCTCTTTAACCAGTAGACTCTATCACAAATAGACAGGATGTACAGGATTCAATACAGAATCAAGTTTAGAAAATCATCTCAATCGTGTTAATCCTGTCAAAAATCTTATTCCCGCGCAAGTTTAGTACCAATCAAAGCCGCCCTTGCGCCAAACGTACACATAGCCGACGAGCAAGATTGCGACAAAGAGCGCCATTTCCAGAAACAAAAATTCGGCAGCCATGCGAAAGACGACTGCCCACGGATAAAAGAAAATAATTTCAATGTCGAACAGAATGAAAATGACGGCGACGAGATAGTATCGAATCCACACGCGCCGGCGCGCCGTTCCGATGGCAGTCATTCCCGATTCGTAGGTTTGTCCTTTGATGGCGGTAGGACGACGCGGTCCGAGGAGCGCTGAAACACCAATCCCAATTGCGGCAAACCCAACCGACACGACCAACATGATAAAGAGGGGGAAATAATCACTTGGCATAGCACATTCGGGGGAGATAAAATGGCATAACCGAACAGTTGGCGATGATAATGCGATTCAATCCATTTGTCAAACTCTTCACAAACGGATGAGAAAAAGTGGATTCAACTTGGCGCAACACGCGCGCAAACGTCCCCCTGCCGATGCGTGCCTGCAGAGCCAAACAACGTAAAAAGTGTACACAAAAATAGGCGGCTCCAAAATCGAGTCGCCTTGATTTTTTCAAGACTATCAGCTTAGCGGCGCGAGCGGACGCGCGCTTTGCCGAGTTCGGCGTCATGCCATTGGTCGTACATGCCAACGCCAAGCACCGAAATAAAGACCCCCACAGCAATGACGCCGAGACCGGTCAAATTGGGGAACGAAAGCGCCGCCGAAACAATAACGACGAGGGCGACAATTACCATGAGCGTGAGATAGACCTCACGCCAAAACTTGCGTAGAAACATATGGCACCTGTGGATCAAGTCAAGCAGCGTACAACAGAGCGGAGAGAGTTGATGCTACCTGCTACATCGGTCGCATCCTTGCGAGGACGAATACGGGGCTTATTCTACTCAAAATGTCCAAAAGGCGAAATGGGTCAAATGACCCATTTTGGGCGGGAATTATTTTTTCGCGTCGATCCCAATAATCAATCCCAGCATTTGTTCTTCCAATCCAATCACTTGAAATCCTGCTGCGCGCACCGCGCGCAGCGTATCGCGATTGATGTTGCAGCCCCCCGTCATCCAATGCCACGCAGGATTCGCCAGCCGCATCAACGCGCGTCCGAGCGGATTTTTCGCCCGCACATGTTCCACGAGCCGCAACGAGCCGCCGGGTTTCAGCACGCGGCGCACCTCCTGCAACGCGCGCGGCGCATCGGGAATAGTGCAAAAGACTAACGTGCCGACCACCGCGTCGAATGTTCCATCCGGAAAAGGCAGCTCCTCCGCGCTCACCTGCGCGAGCGTTACATTGTCTTCATAGTCGGTGATGAGTTCGATAGACTCTGTATCGGGTTCGGTGGCAATGACCTGCGCGTCGGGATGATAATACGAAAGATTGACTCCATCCCCCGCGCCGATTTCCAACACCAAACCGCGCGCCTTGTCTGTCACCCATTCGCGCCAATCATCACTCCACGCGCGCGGAGTTACACTGGCAATGTTTGTTGCAAAAGAGTTATTCACTGATGTTACGCGTGTCATTTCGAACCCCTCAATCCTTCGGGGTAAACTCTGTGAGAAATCTCGGTTTTCCACTGAGATTTCTCGCAAGAACGGCTCGAAATGACAGCTACTGCGTAAGGTGAGTTATTCATTAGCCGATGGCTCAACCGTGTCGAATGATAATGGGCAGTAGTAGGGCAAATTTGAAATTTGCCGTACGTTTTCAAAAGAGTTGTCCATCAGTCGTTGGTTCACCCGCAAGCAATGAAAATCGGCAGTGCTCGCGTAAAGCGCGAACCTTCATTCATCCCGCGAGCCGCATGCGCCGCAGTGTTTGCGCGTTCAGCGCCACAATCACCGTACTCAGCGACATGAACACCGCGCCCAGCGCGGGCGAAAGCAAAATTCCCCACGGCGCCAAAATTCCGGCGGCTAACGGCAGGGCGACGATATTATACCCCGTTGCCCAAAAAAGATTTTGAATCATTTTGCCGTAACTCGCGCGGCTCAATTCAATCACCTTGACCACATCGAGCGGATTGCTCTTGACCAAAATAATGCCCGCCGATTCCACCGCCACATCGGTTCCGCTGCCGATGGCAATCCCCACATTTGCGCGCGTCAACGCGGGCGCGTCATTCACGCCATCGCCAACCATCGCAACGCGTTTGCCCTGTGCTTGCAGCGCCGCGACACGTTGGTCTTTGTTTTCCGGAAGCACCTGCGCGAAATATTGGTCCAGCTGCAATTCACTCGCCACTTTTTTCGCCACCGCTTCCGAATCGCCCGTGAGCATCACCACTTGAATACCCATCTCGTGCAAGCGCCGCACCGCGTGCGCGCTTTCGGAACGAATCACGTCCGCAATCGCCAAGGCAGCAATCACATCTCCATCGCGCACCACATACAAAACCGCTTGCCCTGCTCCGCCCGCGTCCTCGGAAAAATCTTGCAGCGATTCGGGAATTTGCGCGTGCAGCAGTTCGAGGAGGCGCGGACCGCCGACGTGAATTTCGTGCCCATCCACCATCGCGCGCACGCCGCGTCCTTTCAATGCTTGGAAATTTTCCACGCGCGCGTAGGGAACGCCGGCGCCGGTGTTCCCTACGCGCGCGGCGGTACGAATTGTGCGCGCTATCAAATGCTCGGAATCGCCTTCGACCGCCGCCGCGAGCGCGAGCGCGTTTTCGCGCGTCCAGTCCTTGATGGTTCCGATTCCCACCACGCCTTGTTGTCCCGTCGTCAGCGTTCCCGTTTTGTCAAAGATGACGGTATCAATCAAGCGCGCATTTTCCAACGCGCGGCGGTCGCGCACCAAGATACCGTTGCGCGCGGCGAGCGCGGTGGTGATTGCGACCACGAGCGGAATCGCCAAGCCGAGCGCGTGCGGACACGCAATCACCAAAACCGTCGCCACGCGGCTAATGACCTCGACATTGAACCCGAGCGCAATCGTCCACACGAGCGCGGTCAGCGCAGCGACGCCGAGCGCGATGTAAAAGAGCCACCCCGCCGCGCGGTCCGCGAGCAGCTGCGTATTCGATTTGCTTGCTTCGGCTTGTTTCACCAAACGCATAATGCCCGCGAGCATCGTTTCATCACCCAACGCGCGCACGCGTACGCGCAAACTGCCATCGCCATTCATCGTTCCCGCGATGACCTGCGCGCCGATTTCTTTTTCGACCGGATTCGATTCACCCGTGAGCAGCGCTTCGTTCACTTGCGAACGTCCGTCCTCGACCACACCGTCTGCCGGAACACTTGAACCCGGACGCACCAACACCAAATCATTTTGACGCAGTTCGCCGACGGCAATCATTTCGATGGACCCATCGGCGCGAATTCGTTCTGCTGTGTCCGGCATCAATTTCGCCAACGCGTCGAGTGCGCGCGAGGCTTGCCGCACGCTACGCATTTCGAGCCAATGCCCCAACAGCATCACATCAATCAGCGTCACCAATTCCCAAAAGAATCCTTCGCCATTCGCAATAAAAAGCGCGGCGATGCTGTACACAAGCGCGACGAGAATTGCAAGCGAAATCAACGTCATCATCCCCGGCTGGCGATGCTGCACTTCGGGCACTGCCATTCGCAAAAAAGGCACCCCGCCGACCGCAAACACAATCAATGAAAAGATAGGGACGATGAGCGCGCTGCCCGGAAACGCGGGCGGTGAAAACCCAAACCAATTTTGAATGGCGGGACTGTACGAAATAACCGGCACGCTCAGAACCAGACAAATCCAAAAGCGAGTGCGAAATAATTCTTCGTGTCCGGTGTGGTCGGCGTGCACGTGCGGCGGACGCGGCGCGGGCGGTTCCGCCGTGTTCATTGCATGATGCGAATGATTCATGGGATTAGTATAACGGAAAAAATTTTTTTGGTATGTTCAATCCAAGTAAAAATTCTCGCGCACGTGAAAATTATTTGACGCTCCCCAACGCTTATGCTATCATCGCTCACGTTGTCGGCAACGCGACAATACCCTTGAAAATTTTCCTCTCGCAGGGAGCAACGGCGCTTTCTGTTCGTCTGACCCACCGCGCTGTGTCATTGATCCTCGCAAATCGTCGCCGCGTCAGCGACTCAAGGGCGACGGCTTGCGACCTCTCTGCGCGTCCAAACTGCAAGGAGTTCGAATGACACTGAATCTCACCGAAAATAAACCCGCACAAACGCGCGCCGAGCCGCGCCACATTCAACTGGGCTTGCACGACGAGCAAGTAACCGAAATGTATTGGCACATGTTGTTGGCGCGTCGCCTCGACGAACGCATGTGGATTCTGCATCGCCAGCACGAAGTCGCGTTTCACGTTTCGGGTATCGGGCACGAAGGATGTCAAGTGGGCGCGGCGCAAGCGCTGAAACGCGGACACGATTATTTTTTTCCGTACTATCGCGATTTGTGTTTCACCCTGTCGCTCGGCATCACGCCGCGCACCATGATGCTCGCGCTGTATGGCAAACATGGCGACCCCATGTCAGGCGGGCGACAAATGCCTTCGCATTACAGCGCGCGCGATTTGAATATCGTTTCGGTTTCCAGTCCCGTCGCCACACAAATTCCACAGGCATCAGGCGTGGGTTTGGCAATTCAATATCAAAAGACCGACCAGGTGGTCGTTGTTTGTTTCGGTGAAGGTTCTACCGCCGAAGGCGATTTTCACGAAGGGCTCAACTGGGCGGGCATTTTCAAGCTGCCCGTCATCTTTTTTTGTCAAAACAATCAGTACGCGATTTCCGTGCCCATCGAACGTGAAATGCCGGTCAAGAATGTGGCAGACCGCGCGTATGCGTACGGGATGCCCGGCGTGATTTTTGACGGCAACGATTTTCTAGAGTCGTACAGTGCGATGAAACTCGCCGTCGAACGCGCGCGACGCGGCGAAGGTCCGTCCCTCCTCGAAGCGAAAACGTATCGCCCCGTGCCTCATTCGTCCGACGACGATGACCGCACTTATCGTTCGCGCGAAGAAGTAGAATTTTGGAAAAAGCGCGACCCCATTCTGCTCGCGCGCAAGTATTGCTACGAACATAATATTTTTGACGAAAGTAAAAACCAAGAATTTGAAAATCGCGCGCGCGAAATTGTAGACGACGCGAACGAGTTTGCGCGCAGCGCGCCGTATCCCCCCGAAGAAGAAGCGTTGAACGGCGTGTGGGGCGCATTGCCTAAAATTTGAGATTTTGGATTTATGATTTTGGATTGGATAGAGTTTCCGCGAATCATGAGAAATCATAAATCACAAATCATGAATCATAAATGCCAGAGTTGACCAATATCGAAGCCGTCACGCGCACGCTCCAGCAAGAGATGGCGCGCAACCCCAACATTTTCATCACGGGTGAAGATGTGGGACGGCGCGGCGGCGTATTCCGCGCGACCAAAGGTTTAATCGAAGAATTTGGCGACAAACGCGTCGTGGACTCGCCGCTATCGGAATTGTCCATTGTCGCGGTGGGGCTCGGCGCGGCGTTGTACGGATTGCGTCCGGTGGTCGAAATTCAGTTCGCGGATTTTATCGCGCCCGCGTTCAATCAACTCGTGCAAGAAGCTGCGCGCTTTCGCTATCGCACCAACGGCGATTGGACTTGCCCCCTGCTCATTCGCACACCATACGGCGGCGGCATCGGCGGCGGCTTGTATCATTCGCAAAGTATCGAAGCAACGTACGCACACGTGCCGGGTTTGTACGTCGTCGCGCCCTCCACGCCGTACGATATTGTGGGGATGCTGCGGTACGCGTTACGTGTGAACGACCCCGTGCTGTTTCTCGAACACAAGAAAACATATCGCCTCATCAAAGGCGAGGTGCCCGATGACGACTATATGATTCCCTTTGTCAAAGCAGACGTCAAACGCGTCGGCAGTGATGTCACGGTCGTTGCGTATGGGTTAATGCTGCACGAAACGCTCACTGCCGCGCAAGAATTGCTGCACGAGGACATTAACGTCGAAGTGATTGACCCGCGCACCCTCCATCCGCTTGACCAAGATACCATTTTGTCGTCGGTGAAAAAAACCGGCAAGGCGTTGATTGTGCATGAAGACAATCTCACGCTCGGGCTCGGCGCAGAAATCGCCGCATTGATTGCGAGTGAGGCGTTTGAATTTCTCGACGCACCGGTGATGCGCGTGGCGGGTCCCGATGTTCCTGCCATGCCGTATGCGCGCACGATGCAAGATTATTTCATGCCCAACGCGGAAAAAATCGCGGCGGCAATTCGCAAATTGAACGCGTATTAAAAATTCATGCGCCTCGCTTTTTCACTGACCCCCCAATCCACCTCGCCGCTGCGCGAAGCCATCGCGTTTGCGGGACTGACCATCGCGTTGACGTGGCTCTTTTGGCTGCCCGGCGCGTTTCTGCCCGGCGCGTTAGGCGACATGCTGCTCGGCATAGGCAGTTTCGCGCCGCTCGCCGTCGCGATTTTTTTGGACGTGTGGCTGCAAAAAAATACGCTCAAGCCCGCCACGTGGACGAAAACAATTTCGGTGCGCGGCGTCGCCGTCGCATTCGTGACACCATTCTTTGTCTTGATGCCAATTCTCCTGCTGCGCTTTAATCAAGGCACCCTCGACGTGGGAAAATTTCTCGGCGACGCGCGCGCAATGTGGTTCTCGTTGCTCGTTCTTGGAGTGCTCGCCTTTGCCGAAGAAATCGGTTGGCGCGCGTACTTGTTACCGCGTTTGCAGACGCGGCCGCTGTATATGACAAATTTAGTGGTCGGCGCGTTGTGGTTTGTGTGGCAACTGCCGCTCGTGTTCGCGGGACGCTTTAATGAATCGGAAAATTTCCGCGCGTTTTTTATCGCGATGTTTTTGTACGCGCTGCTCATTACACCTTTTTTGAATCGCGTCGCGCGCCGCGCCGATTTCAATCCGATTCTCTCGGCGGTCTTGCGCGCGGGACTGCAATTCGCCGTCGCGATTTATTTTTTGCAAGGACGCGCCGACCCGCTCACGGATACGTTCGGCAGCGCCACCATCATCTGGTTGGTCATTCTCAATGTAATTTTGTTCTCGCAACTCTGGCAAGGCAAAAAACCACCGGCAGAAATTACAGAGTTGGAACGCGTGATGCCCTTACAAGTCGGAGACTAGCGATTAGAGATTCTCGATTCAATGACTTGGCTTGCGCCACACACGTGAATCGAAAATCGAAAATAATTCCATGCCTACAAATATCGTCATGCCGCAGCTCGGCGAAAGCGTGGTCGAAGGCACTGTCGGCAAATGGTTGAAAAACGTCGGCGATTCCGTCGCGCAGTACGAACCCATTGTCGAAGTCATCACCGACAAAGTAACCACCGAAATTCCATCCCCGGCTGCCGGCACTCTCACTCAAATTCTTGTGCCCGAAGGCGAAACGGTCAAAGCAGGTACGGTTGTGGCAATCATCGGCGGAGCGGAACAAGTCGCCCAATCATCCACTCGCCCAAACACCGAATCGCAAGAGAGTGGCAATCCGTCATCTGTCGTCGGTCATCCGCAGCCGGTAACGCGCGAGCAATCTCCCGTCTCTCCTCTCCAATCTCCGCCCGCCAACGGTTCCGCGCGCAATCGCTTTACGCCCGTCGTCGCACGCATGATTTCGGAATACAACATCGGCGACGCGGAATTGAAAACGATTCAAGGCACGGGCGAAAACGGACGCATCAGCAAAAAAGATATTGAAAAATTTGTGCAGAATCGCACGGCACGCTCGCCGCAGAGTTCCACACCCGCGCCGAGCACAGAGCCATTGCCTGCGTGGGAACAGCCCGGCACCGGCGAATTGTTCCGTCCAACAGAAGAAGTGTTTGGCAAAGCCGCCGCACCGCAAAAAAGCGCGCCGGCTGTCGCGCCGAGCCCCGCGCCCACATCCGCCCAGATTGTCCCCATGTCGCCGATGCGGCGCGCGATTGCCGAACACATGGTACGCAGCAAAACCGTCGCGCCGCACGTCACCACCGTTCACGAAGCGGACATGTCGCGCGTACTCGCGCACGTGTCGAAACATCAAGACGAATTCGCGCGGCAAAATGTGAAACTCACCTACACGCCTTACTTTGTCCAAGCCGTTGTGTCGGCGTTACAGCAAGTGCCGCTCGTCAACGCGCAGTTCACCGAACAAGGCATTGCGATGAAAAGCGAGTTGAATATCGGCATCGCGGTCGCGATTGACGACGGTTTAATTGTTCCCGTCATCAAACATGCGGACGACAAAAGTTTGTTGGGACTGGCGCGCGCCGTGAATGATTTGGCAGGCCGCGCGCGCGAGAAAAAACTCCAAGCCGACGAAGTGACGGGCGGCACCTTCACGCTCACCAATTACGGCATCTTTGGTTCGCTCTTTGGAACGCCAGTCATTTCACAGCCCCAGTCCGCCATTCTTGGCATCGGCGCAATTCAAAAGCGCGTCGTCGTCATTAACGATGCCATTGCCATTCGCCCGATGGTGTATCTCGCCTTGTCGTTCGACCATCGCTTGCTCGATGGCGCCATCGGCGATACATTCATGAACAAGGTGAAACAGTTCCTCGAAAATTATCCCGAATAAAAAATGAACCCGAAGGGACGTGGCGAAATCGCGCAAGCGAACCCTTGACGTTTGAAAACCCTTCGGGTCTTGACGCCGCTACTTTTTTTCTGCAATTTGTTTTAGAATACATCCAACCTACTACATCCCGAACTGCTGATGAATTCTAAACTCAACGCCGCGTTAGACCATCTGCTGGCGGACGTTCGCACCGATTCGTCCAAACTCTCCATTTTATTTTGGCTGCGCGCCTACACCACGCTGGCTCAAGAACGTCAAACCACGCGCCTGCGCTGGGCAAAACTTTCGGGTTTTGTCTCGCGCACCGCGCGCGAATTTGGCATCAACGGACTCGACCACGCGCCCGGGCGCGCGCTCCTCACCGATTACGCGCTGTTCCAAGTTGTCGCCTCGGATGATTCGGGCAAAGCCGTGCGCGACCCCGACAAGATTCGCGCGCTCGAATTGGGACGCGCGTATGATGTCGAACTGCGCGACGCGTATCAACGTTATCTCGATTACGTGGCCGAGTGGACTGAAAACGCGTGGACGACCCTCCGCACGCGCGAAGGGGCAAACGCGTCGTTGACGTCGGTGCTGGTGCGTTGGGCGCCGGAAGGACGCGCCGGACTGCTGCCCTCGTTGATTGAGGCGCAACAGATTTCCGGCGGCTGGCTCCCGCGCGAGGTGCTGGCTCAAATCAGTCAAACGCTGAACGTGCCGCTTTCAGAAGTGTATGGCGTCGCAACGTATTACGCGATGTTGTACACCAAACCTGTCGGCAAAAATATTATTCGCGTGTGCGACGACGTGCGCTGTTATCTCGCGGGCAGTCGTGATGTGCTGCACAAGGTCAAAAATATTTTGTGGCTCAAAGATGGCGAGACCACGCCCGACGGCGAGTACACGCTTGAATCGGTGCCGTGCATGGGACACTGTGATAGGGGTCCCGCGCTGCAAGTCAATGAACGCACGTACGAGCAGGTCAACGCGGAAAATGTCATGTCGCTCTTGCACGCGCCGGAAGCGGCGCCGCGCGGCATCGCAAAAGGTCCGCGTCTTTTGAAAAATATCGCCACAGAGAATTTGCACACGCTGGACGGTTTCCTCGCGCAAGGCGGTTTCATCGCGCTCCGCAAAGCATTGTACATGTTGAGTCCCCGCGAAATTGTGGGGCAAGTGAAATTATCCGGACTCGTCGGTCGCGGCGGCGCGGCTTTTCCGACAGGATTGAAATGGGAATTGACCGCGCAACATATCGCGGCGGCGAAAGCGCGCGGTGCATACGATGCCGCTTCCGTTCTACCGCGTGAGCGCAGCGCGGGCTATGTCGTCTGCAACGCGGACGAATCGGAAACCGGTACCTTCAAAGACCGCATCTTGCTCGAACGGCATCCCTTTCAAGTGTTGGAAGGAATGTTGCTCGCCGCGCGCGCGATTGATGCAAGCTACGGCTACATTTACATTCGCGGCGAGTATCCGCTCGCGTACCAACGTTTTCGCGCGGCGGTGCAAGAGGCGCGCGCCAACAACTATCTCGGCGCAAACATTCTCGGCACCGATTTTTCGTTCGATGTAGAAATTCGGCGCGGCGCGGGCGCGTACGAATGCGGCGAAGAGACCGCGCTGTTTGAATCCATCGAAGGCAAACGCGGCGAGCCGCGCACCAAACCCCCGTTTCCCGTCGAGGTCGGTTTATTCAATCGTCCCACCGTCATTAACAATGTAGAAACATTGTCCAATGTCCCCTTTATCATCAGCGAAGGCGCGCGCGAATATCGTTCGCTCGGCACGGAAAAATCGCCGGGCACGCGGCTCGTCTGTTTGAGCGGACAGGTCAAGCGCGGCGGCGTGTATGAAATTCCGATGGGCGTTTCGTTGCGCGAAATCATTTTTGAATACGGGCAAGGTTTGGAAGCGAGGCGTAACTTGCAAACGGTGCTCGTCGGCGGCGCGGCGGGCACATTTCTCACGCCCGACGAAATTGATGTGCCGCTCGCGTTTGAAACCTTGAGCGCGATTGGCGCGACGTTCGGTTCGGGCGCGGTGATTGTGATTGACGATTCCGCCAAAATGATTCATGTGCTAAAACGCATCGCACATTTCTTTAAACACGAATCGTGCGGTAAATGTTTTCCCTGCCAGATTGGGACACTGCGGCAACTGGAAATTTTGGACCGCTTTGCCGACCACAACGCGCGCGCAGGCGACCGACAATTGTTGTTTGACACGGGAAGCGTGATGCGCGACGCGTCGCTCTGCGGACTCGGACAATTCGCCGCGACAGCAATCCTGAGCGCGTTCGAGAAAAAGTTGGTGGGCTGAAGCGTGCGCGCATGAAGATTGCAATCATCATTCCCACCTGGAATAACGTCCCCTATCTCTACCGCTGTATTGAATCCCTCTATCATTTTACAGAGGGACCCGCCTGGCGCTTGCTCGTCATTGACAACGGCTCTACGGACGACACCCCCGAATATTTGCAAGAAAAACTCGAATGGGTCACAACAAGCGGCTCGCCCAACTCACTGCACATCCTTCGCAATGAGGAAAATTTGGGGTTCATTCGCGCGACGAATCAGGGCTTGTATGAATTGCGCGCGGACGAACACGCACTCTTGCTGAATGACGACACACAGCTCGTTGACCCATTTTGGCTCGCGCGTTTGGCGGAGAATTTGCGCGACGACGTGGGCGCGGTCGGACCCGTTTCCAATTTTGTGATGGGTCTGCAAAGCATGAGCTATTCGGACCGCCTGCCCCGCGCGCATTTTACAAATCTGTTGATTGGTTTTTGCATGTTGCTGCGCGCGGATGCGGTTGCGCGTGTGGGATTTTTGGACGAACGCTTTGGACTCGGCGGAAACGACGACCTCGATTATTGCATTCGCTTGAATCAAGCCGGGTTTGCGCTGCGCGTCGAACGTTCGGCGTTTGTATTTCATTACGGCGCGAAATCCATTTCGCGCATCGGCGGCTATGCACAAATTGAACCCGCGACGCGACAAACTCTGGTTGAAAAATGGGGACAGGCGCGCGTAGACCAATTGTTTCAACTGACCCCGGACATTGCCGCCGCGTATCTCAATCCTTCCTCCTTGGCGAGATAATTCAGCGTGCCACAGTTTTCGCTTGTCCTCATTGCGCGCAACGAAGCCCAAACGCTTCCAAAACTTTTTCGGTCGCTCCATGCGTTTGTGGCGCGCGTCGGCGAAATCGTCATCGTGGACACGGGCAGTACGGACAATACAGCAGAGCTCGCGCGCGCGTTTGGTTGTCGCGTGTTCGAAATGGGTGACGCGTTCACCACACTTTTATCTGACGCGCAGGCGAATGAAATCAACGCGCGTTTTTCAAAAAATGGCGAGACGCTGCCCGTTACGGCGGGACAGCGTCTGTTTCATTTTGCGAACGCGCGCAATTTTGCCTCAACGTGCGCGCGGAATGAATTTGTGTTTCATCTCGACGCGGCAGATGAATTGCGCGCGTTTGATGACGCATGGCTTGACGCGCAGCTCGAAACGGGAATGGTCAGTCGTTTCGAGTATTGGCGCATCGCCGCGCTGCCCGACCCACGCGCCGAAACCATCAGTTTCCGCATTGCAAATTTTTTTGACCGTCGTCTATTTCAATGGGAAGGTTTCGCGCATGAAGCCGTTTGCCCGATTCCAAATCCGCCCCACTCGTCGCAACAAACTCTAATTTGCTCGCGCGAACAATTGTTGTTGCGCCACGTCAAAGACCCAACCAAGACGCGGCACTATCTCGCGCCGCTCGCGCTGGAATTGCTCGCGCATCCGGGCAACACGCGTTGGCTGCACTATCTCGGCAGAGAATTGTATTACTTGGGGCAACATCATTCTGCGATTGCCTTGCTTGAAGAGAACGCGGCGACGGAAAGCGGATGGCGCGCCGAACGCTGCGAAAGTCTCTGCCTCGTCGGACGCTGTTATGAAATTCTGGGCGAGACGCGCCAAGCTGAAGAGGCGTATCTACGCGCCGCGCAACTGGATTCCACACGCCGCGAACCATTGTTGCGTTACGCGCTGCTGCGACAGCAGCAAGGCGATTTGGCAGGCAGTGTAGAATACGCGCGCGCCGCGCTCGCGCTCTTGCGCACAAACAGCTATATCGAGTCGGATAGCAATTACACCTTCCTGCCGCACGCGATTTTGTATTGGGGCTTGTATTGGTTGGGGGACAAAAAACAAGCGAGACAGCACTGGGAATACTGTCTCGCCATGTCTCCTGAAAATCGGCGTTATCGCGAACACGCGAAATTATTTGAATAGCCGTGTCAGAGGGTCGCGCCGGTCGTACCCGTTGCTCCGGTGGCTCCCGTTGCTCCCGTCGCGCCTGTCGCACCTGTTGCGCCGGTCGCGCCTGTTGATCCCGTCAGCCCTGTCGTTCCCGTGTCTCCTGTGGGTGCAATACCGCCAGACTGCGCATCGGCAACTGTCGGCGCGAAAATAGATGTGACCAGCGGCAAGAGCGAGACCGCAATGCCTAATTTCAAAAGTTTGCGCCGCGAGAGACCACTATCCATCGGACGCGTTGGGAGCGGCGTTTGCAGCAGCGCGTACTGTTGTAATTGTTCCAGCGCGAGCCACACCACTTGTTCCGGCACGGGCGTACCGATTTCTTGTTCCAGGTCGCGCGCCATGTCTTGCACAGTAGTTTTCCCATTACACCGTTTCCAAACGGAACCCGCCGTTTGATTCAAGAGACGCGCTTCATTACGCGTGGTGTCATAAATCAACGTCTCTTGAAGCATCGTCTGAACAATTAGACCGTCCGTGCGCGCATGGGGAAGAGTTTGAGACATGTTTTCCTTTGCAGGTCTGGATTATGCGCGTAGTTTAGCACGGCAGTTCACGGATGGTCAAACTGCACGCGCACGCCAGAGTTCCTTCCCGCTCGATATTGTCAAATTCATTTTTTCGCGTGGACGAGGCAACCGTTTTTTGTTACAATGGCGCAAGTTTCGCGCGAGTCCATTTATTGCCTTGATGTATCGCGACCCAAGTCGCGGTGCATCCCAAAAAATCAAATGAGCGACATTACGCTGACCGTTGACGGTCAAACGATTACTGTGCCGCAAGGCACAACGATTTTGCAAGCCGCGCAAAAAATTCAGCGCGACATTCCCACGATTTGTTATCATCCGCACTTCACCCCCCCCTCTCTCTGCCGCGTCTGCGTAGTGCAAGTGGAAAAATCGCGCGTACTCGTGCAGGCATGTTCACGCGTTGCCGAAAACGGCATGGTCGTCGAAACCGATTCGCCGCGCGTCCGGCTCGCGCGCCAAGTCATTTTGGAGATGTTAAACAGCGCGGTGGATTTGAGTCAGGCGCCGGAAATTCAAGCGTACGCGCGTCAATACGACGCGAACCCCGAACGCTATGGCAAAAAAATCGAGCGCCGCGAATTTCCCCTCTTTGACGACAATCCGTTTTATCTGCGCGATTACAGCAAGTGCATCATGTGTTGGCGTTGCGTTCAGGCGTGCGGCGAAGATGTGCAGTGGACATTTGCAATTCATCGCGCGGAACGCGGCTTTGATTCCCACATCGCAACGTTTCAAGAAATTCCCATCCCCGAATCTACATGCGTTTACTGCGGCAATTGCGTGCAAGCGTGTCCGACAGGCGCCTTGAAAGCAAAACGCGCCGCGTGGCTCGAACAAGGTTTGGATTTGAAACAACTTGCGCGCGTGAGCAATTTGGAACGACGTGAAAAGAGCTGAGGGAGGTTTTCGCAAATGCAAGCATTCTTGGGCGCGCGCAATGCCGCGACCATCAATCTCGTCATCGAAATCATTTTGCTCGTCGGCTTGTACGTCGGTTTCTATTACGCGCGCAAGCGAAAATTTCGCCCGCATCACGCCAACATTCAGGCGGCGATGGTGCTGCTCAATCTCGTCTTGATTCTGTCGATTATGGTGCCCGCCTTTTACAACTTTGTCATTCTCGGCGGCACCACCGGCGGCATCGTCGGCACGTTGATGATTGTGCACGCGCTTCTCGGTACCATCACCGAAGGCGTTGCCTTGTATCTTGTCTTTAGCGAACGTTTCAAAATAATTCCCAAACCGTGGCGCATCAAGAAAATTAAACCTGTGATGCGTTCTGTGCTCGCGTTGTGGACGATTGTGGTGCTGCTCGGCATCGGCATTTATTATTTTCGTTATCTCGCCCCGCGCCCGGAGCAAGCGGCAGCCGCGCCTTCGCCGGTTGCATCGCTTCAATACAACGCGGGTCAATTTCAAATTCACGCCGTCGAGCTTCAAGATGCCGTCAAGCGCAACAGTACGCCCGCCGTGCGGCGGCACACCGAGCATGTGATTAACGTGCTCGTCGGCAAGGCGAGTCCCGATTATGGCGATTTGGACCGCGACGGCGTAGTGGAAGACCCGGGAAATGGAAGCGGCATTTTGATGGATTTGCAAGCCGTGCGCGCCCTCTCGGCATCGCGCGGCGACGCGACCGCGACACAGTTGGCGGACACCTTGCGCGCGCAGCTCACCGCCGCGCTTGCGGACGCGAAAGCAATCATGCAAACAGGCAGCTATGGCAGCGCACAAACGCAAATTGACGCCCTCGCCGCGCGGGCAACACAGCTGGCAAGCGGCACCGAAAACAGTGTGCCGCAGCTCGCTGCACTTTTGAATGAGAATACCACTTTGCCCGGCGTCACACCCGCCGGGGTGCAAAGTGGGACGGTCACGATTGAGATGCAAGATTTCGCGTTCAAGCCACAAACTCTCTCGGTGAAAAAAGGGACCACGATTGTTTTTGTGAACAAGGACAATGCCAAACACACCGTCACGGCGGACGACAAGAGTTCCAATTCGGGCGATATTGACGCGGGCAAGACGTACGAGTTTACCTTTCAGAATGCGGGAACATTCAACTATTACTGCGAATATCACGGCGATCGCGGCGGCGTAGATATGGCAGGAGTTGTCGAGGTCACAGAATAGATTTCGACCGCGCTGATTTTTCGTATCGCGGATATGACAACAAATTATGGAACCATCACCCTCATCGGTTCGGGCGAATTCGGCGACGCGATGGCGCGTGTTTACCGCACGATTCTCTCTCGCGCGCCATCGCCGCCCCAAGCCGTTTTTCTTGATACTCCGGCAGGGTTTGAACTGAACGCCGACGCCATCTCTGCCAAAGCCGCCGATTATTTTTCACAACGCCTCTCTCTCACCCTTCAAATTGCCAGTCACAAAAACAGCGCGCGCGCGACCGCGTTGGAATTGGAGAACGCCTTGCGCCTTTTGCGCCGCGCTGATTTTGTTTTTGCAGGACCCGGCAGTCCTTCGTACACCATTCGCAATTGGCGCGGCACGCCGCTTTGGGAAACATTGCTCGACCGTTTCGGGCAGGGCGCACATCTTGTCTTGGCGAGCGCGGCGGCAATTGCCGTAAGCGCGTCCGCGCTGCCCGTGTACGAAATTTACAAGGCAGGCGCTGATTTGCATTGGCTCGACGGAATGAATCTGTTCGCCGCGCTGGGTATGAACCTCGCCATCATTCCGCATTGGAACAACGCCGAAGGCGGAACGTACGACACGCGTTTTTGCTACATGGGCGCCGCGCGCTTGGAGGAACTCGAAAAAATGCTCGCGGGCGATACCGTCATTTTGGGCATTGACGAATATACCGCGTGCATATTTGAACCCGCGTCGCAAGAATGCCGCGTGATGGGCGCGGGCAATGTGACCATCCGCTGTGCCGGGCAAGAAACCGCCTACGCGTCGGGCGAAAGATTTGCGTTCGCACAACTGCGCGCGGGGGCGCGTCCCGCGCGCCGGCGCGACGACAGCGCGAACACTATAAGCACCGCAGCTGAAACTTCAGACGACATGTCCCGCTATCTGATGCAAGTGGCGCGCGCGTTGGACGAAACGGCGGACGCCGAGACCAAGCGCGAGCTGATTGACCACGCGCACGATACGATGCACGAATTGTCCGCCGCCTGGATCGAAGCGCAGCACACCGCGTCACAGCAAGAGCTGGAGCCGTTTGTCCAAACGTTCATTGAAATTCGCAACGAACTGCGCGCCGCAAAACAATTCGCACTCGCCGATGAAATTCGTACGCGCCTTGCGGATTTGAATATCGTACTGGAAGACAACAGCGCAGGCACCACTTGGCGCAAGACGTGAACAAAAAAAATTGTCAAGGAAAAATTTGCTCGTCCAAGACCTCGCGCAGCAGCTCGATGCGCTGTTGAATGTCTGTGACGCGTTGAGCGATGCAGAGCGCGCCCGCGTCCGCACGCGCGAAGGGTGGAGTGCGCAAGCGTTTGTGGGACACTTGTCGTTTTGGGAACAACAAACGCTGGACCATATCCGCGACACGTTCAAGCTCGGCAGACCCGCGCCGATGCCGCCCGACGCGACGGACGACGATTTGAACGCGCGCGCCGCCGCACAGCGCCAAGCTTGGTCGTGGCAGCGCGTGCGCGCCGAATTTGAAAATACGCGGAACGCTTTAATCCAACGGGTTGACGCGCTAAGCGAAAGCGATTTACAATTCTACGTGCCCAGCCCCTGGGTGAACGATTCGCGAATTATCACGCTCGAAAAAATGATTCGCGAGGATGTACTCGAGCATGCCGCTGAACATTTGAACGAAATCGCCAAATGGCAGATGCTTCAAGCTAACTA
>JAKOPZ010000156.1 GCA_029778615.1 Chloroflexota bacterium
CATCGAAGGACGCATCAGTGGCTTGAAGCGCGCCCGCCATCTCGACCGCTGTTTGAATCGCGGCGAAGACGGTCTCGCTCGTTGGGTCGGCTGGCGCATCATCACGAACAATCTGGTCGTCATCGCAGCGAAACTCACGCGCGGCAAGCCACGACGCAAACCCAAAACCCAAGCCATTAAGGTTTTCGGATGGAAACTAGGTAGTTTCATTATACCCGATGCTGTCAATGTCAAATGAAGATTTCGCGCACATCAATACCTTGGCAAGTACCGCAAATTTCAAATTTGCGCCACGAAATTTGCCGAGTTTTTTTCGGTTGGCGAAGGTATTGGCGCATAGGACGATTTTCTAATTGTTGCGCGCGCGCTGGCTCGCTATAATCGCTATGCGTCGTGTTGGGAGCCCGGGAAATGCGTACGCGGCAATTCAAAAAAAAAAGGAGCATCGAAATGAAACGTGTTTTGATAAGCACTTTGTTGATGTGGTTGATGTTGGCGTTTGCGCCGCCGGTCACGCGCGCTGCGCCGCAGAGCTTGCCTGCCGGATTTACGCGCGTGGCGATAGGCGCGGGTCTGGCTCAGCCAACGGCTGTCGCGTTTCTGGGCAACCGCATCTTGGTCACAGAAAAAGGCGGCGCCATTCGGCTTGTGCGCGCGAACGGCGTGCTGCGAAACAAACCGCTTAAAACATTTTCGGTCAATACCGATTCCGAACGCGGACTGCTCGGCATTGCGCTCGACCCGAATTATGCTGCGAACGGTTGGATTTATGTTTATTACACCACCGGACCCAATGCGAAACAATACAGCGGCGCGCCCGAAAATCGCGTGTCACGCATCAAAAAACGCAAGAACAAATCGGGCTATAAAGAAAAAATTTTGCTCGACCACATTCCTTCCACCAACGGCAATCACAACGGCGGCGATATTCATTTTGGGTTTGACGGCAAGCTGTATATTTCCGTTGGCGAAAGCGGCTGTTGCCCAAACGACGCGCAAGGACTGAATACACTGCGCGGAAAAATTTTACGCCTCAATTCCGACGGAACGATTCCAACGGACAATCCTTTTTACAACACGGCGGGCGCGCGCCAAGAAACCTTTGCGTATGGATTCCGCAATCCGTGGCGTTTTACCAAACGTTCATCCAATCAATCGTACATTGTTGCCGATGTGGGACAGAATACGTGGGAAGAAATTGATTCGTTGGCGGCGGGCGGCAATTACGGCTGGTCCATCTACGAAGGTCCATGTCCAAGCAGCAATCTCGCTTGCAATCCGAATGCGGTCAATTACAACGGCACGCTTCCGCCACTGCACTGGTACAATCACGGGGGCGCGGGCGAAACAGGCAACGTGATTGCGGGCGGCGTGTTTGCCGAAAACTCGAATTATCCTGCGCCGTACGCCAACGCATATTTCTATGGCGATACCGGCGGCGGCTGGGTGCACGTGTTGACGCTGGACGCGAACAATGTCAAAACGGGGTATTACGAATTTGATAACGATGTGAATTCACCCGTCGCGTTTGGGAACGGACCGGATGGAAATGTATATGTAGTGAGTCATTACGACGGGGTCATTTACAAATACATCTACGCGCCGTAAACGAAAAAGGGCGTGCGAAATTTCGCACGCCTTTTTTTTATTTTTGTTTTTTGCCGATGGCGAACAGGACTTGGGCATTCATGCCGCCCTTGCCATCGCGTATGCCAATCGCCAACGCGCGGTCTTTCCGCACCAAGTCTGCGGCGGTTACCGCGTGCACAGTGCCGTCGAAAATCAGAGTGTCGTTTGAAATGAAAACGTTCAAATCGCCGCGCTTGGTTTTCAAATCAACCCGTGTTACCTGCACCGTTTTGATTTTGCCGACGGCAACATTGTCGAGTGTATAGGACGCGGGCGCGGCAAGCACCACACGCGCGGCGGTCTGTTTGCGTGCGCCGATGACGAGAACTTGGTCACCCACTTGAATATTCGCCGTTGTCGCAGTGGGCGAATTGACGACGATAATTTTTGTGTCGCCGTTCAAAGCAATCGTCTTGTCCTTGCCTTTGAGAGTCGCCACCTGAATTTCCGTCGGCGAAATCGCTTTTACCGAACCGAACGCGCCGGGCACATTGTCGTTGTTTGGATTTTTATTTTTCGCGGCTTGGCGCGCGGCTTTTTGCGCGCGTTTCTCTTCTTGGCGCGCTTGCTTGGCAGCTTGCTTGTCCGCGCGGCGTTCCGCGTTCACTGCTGCACGCGCGCGCAGATGCGACGGACTCGTGATCACTTGCGCGGCAAAAGAATTGTCTGCTTGCGGCGCGCCCACAACAAGTACGCCCGCGCGCGGTTTCAAATCGGCAAAGGAAGCGGACACCAGACGTTTGCCAAAAATTTGCGTCTGCGAATTTGTGGTGACAGTGCGCTCGCCGGCAAGAGTTTGAAGGGTAAGTGTGTTGTCGCCTGTTGCGATGATACGCCCGACAAGCACATTGTTGCGGTCGTAATTTGATGGCGCGGCGAGTATGACGCGCGGCACCAAAATTTCACGCGCGGCGGTTTTGATTTTTACACCCCACACGAGTGCCTTGTCGCCCACGCGCAAATCGTTTGTCGAGGCGTTCGGCAGATTGACAACAATGATTTTGGATTTTGGGCGCAAGGTGAATGTTTTGGAAATTCCTTGCGCGGTTTGAACAGTGACTGTTTTTTCGTCAACCGCTTGAATGACGCCGAGCGCACCTGCCAATTCCGCTTGCCCCGCGAGTTTGCTCGCCCCGCGCGCAACAGGGGGATCGGAAACCGATGACGCGGGGGAAGCGGTGGGCGTTGCTTGCACGAGCGCGGCGAGCGCGGCGGACGTATCTCCGGCTTGCCAGTACCAGACCGCCGCCGCGGCGAACGCGGCGGTGAGGAAGGCGGAGAGTGTGATGAGAAAAATTTTCGAGTGTACAAGACGTGACATGCAATCTCCAATTGTGGAATGAAATTACAACAAATCATGCAGCGAACGTGTTAGCCATGTGTGAGCCAAATGTAAAATCCTTGTAAATTTTTTTTACGTTTTGGCGGGCAGCCAAATACGAAACGTTGTGCCGATATTTTCTTGGCTCTCGACCTGAATCTCGCCGTGATGTCCGCGTACGATTTCTTGGACAATGGACAAACCCAGACCGCTGCCGCCCGCCGCGCGCGCCGCGTCGACGCGATAAAAACGTTCAATCAAGCGCGGCACACTCGCTGCCGGAATTCCCTCGCCGGTATCCTCGACGCGCAGCAACGCGCACGGGACTTGGACCTGCCGCTTGGCATTGGCAGACGCGAGCGCGTGCATCTCGGCGCCGGCATAAATGTTCACGCGTCCACCTGCGCGCGTGTACTTGAGCGCATTGTCGAGCAAATTAGAGAGAACTTGTTCCAAACGTCCCGCATCGCCCAGAATCAACGGTGGCTCAGCGAGCGTAAGCGTGAGCGCGATGTGGGCTTGATTCGCGCGTGCGCGAAAACGTTCCACCCACGCGGGCAGCATTGTATTGAGGTCAAGCGTTTGCTGCTCGGCGGCGATTTCGCGCGTGTCCAAACGCGCGAGCGTCAACAAATCGGCGACGAGGCGCGCCATGCGCTGCGATTCTTCAAAAATCAATTGTGCCGCATACTGCGCGCTTTCGGCATTGCGCGTCGCGCCTTCCATAATCGCCTGCGAGAATCCTTGAATCGAGGTGAGCGGCGTTTTCAATTCGTGCGAAACGTTCGCGACAAAATCTTTTTGCGCTTGTTGTGAACGTTTCACTGCCTGCATCATCAGATTAAAACTGGCGGCGAGACGCGCCACTTCGTCATTGCCGCGCACCGGAATGGACTCGTCATATTTGCCGCGCGCCATCGCTTCACTCGCGCGCGTCAAGTGTCCGAGCGGCTGCGCGATGGAACGCGCCATCAGCAGCGCGAGCAGAATTGCAACGAGAAAGGCAAGCGCGCCCGCGAGCAGCAGCGGACGCGCCAAATCTTCCAGACCGCCGATGATGGGACGCACAATGGTCGCGAGCATCAAGAACGTTTGGGTTTCCACCGGACGCCCCACCGGCACTGCGACGAAGACCAGTTCGCGTCCTTCAAGGAATTGTCTGCCCGTTGCCAGTTTGAGACGCCCCAAGTTCTGCAGAGCCACCACGCGCGGTAAACGGCGATTCAAAAATTCGTTTTGCGAATCCGCAAGAATCAAACCCTGGTCATCTATAAAGAGCACGCGCCACGATGGCTCCACCTGTTCTTGAATTTGATTCGCCACCGTATTCATGCTCAAACCGCGCTGCAAACTTTGCCGCGCTTGAACCGAGGCAGGACCGACCGCATCCGTCAACCGCTGGGTCACAATGCCGCGCTGGTAATCTTGGAGCAGCACCAACAGACCCGCGCCCGCGCTGCAGAGGGTCAAGACAATGACCACGAGATACGAAACGAGCAAACGCGCGCGCAGAGAATGAAACATCAAGCCACCAGTTTATAGCCAACGCCGGTTACAGTTTCAATTTCAACGTTTGACCCCGCCAATTTCTTGCGCAAGTGCGCGACATGCACATCCACCGTGCGCGTTTCGCCCGCGAAATCATAGCCCCATGCGAGTTCGAGTAATTTTTCGCGCGTGAAAACAAAACGCGGATTTTGGGCAAGGATGGCGAGCAGGTCAAATTCTTTGGCGCGCAGCGCGAGCGCGCGCGTTTGCAGTCGCGCTTCGCGGCGGTCCAAATCGAGTGTCAAATCGCCGACCGCGATGCGTTGACTGCGCGGCGACGGCTGCGCGCGGCGCAGGATGGCTTTGACGCGCGCGACGAGTTCGCGCGGATTGAACGGCTTGGTCAAGTAATCATCCGCGCCCAGTTCCAGCCCGACGATTTTGTCTACATCTTCGTCGCGCGCGGTCAGCATGATGATGGGCGTGTCGCTCGTCGCGCGAATGCGGCGGCACACTTCATAGCCGTCCACGCGCGGCAGCATCAAATCCAACACAATCAAATTCGGTGGCTCGGATTGAAATGCTTGCAGCGCCTGTTCGCCATCATACACCGCGTGCACACGAAATCCTTCATTCTCCAAATACAGGCGCGCGAGTTCGGTGATTTTGCGTTCGTCGTCTACGAGAAGAATCAAACCGGACATAAAAAAATTATAGGCAGGCGCATGGTCAATGTCAACGCAAGAATGTAAACCGGATGTAAAATGAAACGGTTTTGGTGGGATTGCGTTCCTATTGAGCAAGAGCTGCACAAGACATATAATACCCTTTGACAACCAAAAAATTCATCTATCTCCAGCCGGTCCCTGAGAGTCACACGAGGTCAATATGAAAAAACTAATCCTTTCCTTGGCAATCGCCATTCTGGTCGTCAGCGCGGGCAGTTTGGCAACCAACGTTTCAGCGGCGCCGTTGTTCGAAGACCCGCAAATCTGTTTGAATGGCGAGCTGTTAATGGTGGAACCTACAACGCAACCGATTGAAGTGTGGGTTGCTGTCGGTCCCAACGTGAACGTGGATTACGACGTTGTCAATTGTGGGGGCGACCCGAATTTGCCGGTCTTGGATGCGGACCACGTGATTCAAAGTGGCGTAGGCAAGGTCTTTACCGTGGCCGTTTTGACGGCGAAACATAGCAAAGTCAAATTTCACTGGGACGGGCACACGTTCCAAAAGAACAGTGGCGGCGATAACTGGGTCTTTTTCACACGACGCGCAAACTAGCGCATCAATGACCAACTTGTTGCGGTGCGAGTTTCAAACGTGTTTTGCGGTCGCGAGGGCCGGGAGCTTGTTTAATGCCGCACGAGGTCTTTTGCTGACCCATGAAACCAGAGGCAACCCTGCACACGGGTTGCCTCTTTTACTATCCGGATTTGAATTTGTCGCGCGCGCATCGTCTGCTATCTCCCTGCCGCATTGATTTTGGTGATTACCCATAACGCGCAAATGGCATTCTCTAATGCCAAAGTGGTCGCGTTAGAGAATGCACGTAAGCAAGGCGTGGGTCATCACAAAATTGATTCCGTTCTTTAACGAAATATAATAGAATACATTCGCCAATGTTCTTTCAGCTTTCTTTTTCCGATTCATGATTTGTCCTCAATGCGGACACTCCAATACGCCGGGTGTGACGGTCTGCGCCAACTGCGCAACGCCATTGGCAAACCTCTGTCCTAACTGCGGGTTTGAAAATCCGCGCGGCTTTAAATTTTGCGGCAACTGCGGCGTCAACTTGTTGAGCGCCACGCTCGCGCGCACCTCCAATTCCGAAAAACTCCGCCGCGTACAAGGCGTAATGCCTTCCCCGTTGGTAGACAAAATTCTCAACGCCAGCAAACACATCGAAGGCGAACGCCGCACCGTGACCGTCCTCTTTTCCGATGTGGTGGGTTTTACAAGCATCTCGGAAAAACTCGACCCCGAAACCGTCTACAATATTATTGATGCCAGCGTCGCCGCATTCCGCGATGAAATTTACGCGCACGAAGGAATGCTGGATAAATTTATGGGCGACGGCGTGATGGCATTGTTCGGCGCACCGGTGATGCACGAAGACGACCCCACGCGCGCAGTGCGCTGCGCGTTGGGCATGCAGACCGCGCTCAAACGCATCAACGAAGAAATGGTGCAAGAACGCGGCATCACGCTGCAAATGCGCATTGGGCTGAATCTGGGTACTGTGGTCGTCGCCGATATTGGTTCGGACTTGAGAATGAATTACACCGCGCTCGGCGACACTGTTAACGTGGCATCGCGTCTGCAAAATGTAGCAGAACCCGGCACGATTTTGGTGAGCCGCGCAGTATACGAACAAACCCGCGCCATGTTTGATTACAGTGAACTCGGTACCATTCGTGTCAAGGGACGCGTCGAGCCGGTAGAAATTTATCAGGTGCTCGGACCAAAACGCGAGCCGGGGCGCGTGCGCGGCATTCCCGGACTTGCCGCTCCGATGGTGGGACGCGACCAAGAAATGCAGCGCGTGCAACGCGTGGTGCAGGGCTTGACGGAGAATCGCGGCGGCTTGGTGCTCATCACCGGCGAAGCGGGCTTGGGCAAGTCACGCCTGACGGGCGAAATGAAACAGTGGATTACGCGCACTCCGGAATTGAGTCACGTCCGCGTCTATGAAGGCGGCTGCGTCGCGTATGGACAATCCGCGTACGATGTTCAGATTCAGCTCTTGAACGCCATCTTTGAAATTCGCCCCGAAGACGCGCCCAATACGCGGCGCGACAAAATCAGAACGCGCGTGCGCGAGATTGTGGGCGAGCGCGCGCTGTTGGACACTCTGCCTTATATCGAAAACTTGATGGGACTCCCGCCGACGGAACGCGAATTGGCAGAGCGCATTCGGCATTTGGAACCGGTGCAGCTGCGCCAACAAATGTTTCTTGCCATGCGCGATTTACTCGTCAGCGCGGCGCGGCAGAATCCGCTCATTTTGATTTTTGAAGATTTGCATTGGGTTGACCGTCCCTCGTTGGACCTGCTGCTGTTTCTCATCAACGCGGTCGAAGAAGCGCCGCTCGCGCTGTTTTGTGTCTCGCGGCATACGGACAATCAGGCGGCGCCGCAATTGGAACGCGTGGGCGCGTCCGTTTTGGATGGACAATTTACGCACATCGCGCTCGAACCCCTTTCGCTTGACGAGAGCGCGCGGTTAGTCGAATTGCTCTTGACCATTGCCGATTTGCCCGAAAGACTGCGCCAAATGATTCCACAGCGCGCCGAGGGCAATCCGTTTTATCTCGAAGAAATTATTCGCTCCTTGATTGACCGCAACATGATTCGGCGGCGCGGTGACCGCTGGGAATTGACGCCCGGCGCCGAGCCGCAATCGTTCCAAGTGCCGCGCACGCTGGAAGGATTAATCATGACGCGTTTGGACCATCTCGGCGAGTCCACGCGTTACGTCGCACAATGCGCCTCTGTCATCGGGCGCGATTTTTCCGACGCGCTCCTTTTGCGGATTGCGGAAACGACTGGCTCGCGCCTCGAAAACGATTTGCAAGAGCTGCTCGACCATGAAGTCATTACGCAGGCGCTCGCCTATCCGGAGAGCGAGAACGCGGGACAAGGCGCACCCGAACGTCATTTTTCATTTCGCCACATTCTCACCCAACAAACCATTTACAACAGCGTTCTCGTGCGCCGCCGCGAACAACTCCATCACAAAATTGCGACGGCAATGGAAGAGCTGTACGCCGACCGTTTAGACGAACACGCCGAACGTCTCGCTTTTCATTATGGCGAAGGCAAAGATGCTGCCAAAGCCCTGCCGCACGTCATTCGTTCGGCGGAGCGCGCCGCCGCGCGTTTTGCAAACGACCAGGCGCTCGCGTATTTTCGCACCGCGCTCGACCTGGCGAATCGGACACAGGCGCCCGCCGAAATGCGTACACAAATTTTGATTGGGTTGGGCGATTCGCAAACGCACATTGGCGATTTCGACAGCGCGTCTTTGAATTTGCGCGCGGCTTGGGACCTTGCGCGCAGCGCGCCCGCGAGTCCGACGCAGGCGCGCCAGACTGCCGAAATCGCGCGCCGTCTCGGACGCGGCTATGAGCGACGCGGCAAGTACGATGACGCGATGCAATGGTTGGAAAGCGCGCTGCGCGAAATCAATCGCGATGTATCCTCCGGTCACGCGGTCGAACGCGTCCGCATCTATCTCGACATTGGTTGGGTGCATTACCGACGCGGCGATTTGGACGAAGCCGAACATTGGCGCTTGCGCGCACTTGAAATTTCAGAGGGCTTGGACTATTATGCCGAAATGGGTTCGGCGTACAACGGCTTGGCAGCGTTGTATAATTTGCGGGGCGATTTGGACCGCGCGATTGAATACGCAGAACGCGGCCTGCGGGTGCGCGAAATGATTGGCGATGTGGAAGGCATGAGCCGTTCGCATTCCAATTTGGGCGCACTCTTTTTGAACATTGGTAAATGGGACAATGCGCTGCCGCATTTGAACGTGAGTCTCGAACTCAAACAGCGCATCAGCGACGCGAAACAATTGGCGTTGGCGTATCACAATCTCGGCTTGTATTATCTCTACTCCGGTGATTTGGCGCGCGCGCGCGACCTCTTTAGCTTGGCGCGCAAACAAGCCGAAAAAATTCGCGATACAAATGTGCTCTGCCACGCGCTGAATGGATTGGCGCAAGCGGATGTGGTAGACGGACGCTTTGACGACGCCGCGCAATTTCTCCGTGAAAGCATCGCGCAGGCGAACGAGACCGGCGCGCGCGAAGCGCTCATCGAAGGACATTGGATGCTCGCCGAAGCGGAACTGGGACGCAACAATTTGCAAGCGGCGCGCCAGAATGCGATGCACGCGTTGGAAGCAAGCCGCGCGTATGGGATGAAACCGACCGAAGCAAATGCGCTGCGCGCGTTGGGCATGGTGGAACGCGCCGCGCGCAATTTTGCGGCAGCGGAAGACCCGCTTCACCGCTCCATCGAATTGTTTGACGAACAGCAAAATCCGTATGATGCCGCGCGCAGTGAATTGGAATTGGGCAAGTTGTATGTCGAGCAAGGAATGACCGAACAAGCGCGCATCCATTTGGAACACTGCCGCCTCGTATTTGACCGCCTCGGCGCACAGCATTATGCGCGCCGAGCACACGACGCTTTGCGCGCGTTCGTGACCGGCTGACGCGATACGCGTTCATCATTGTTTTCGCACGCGAGGAACTGCGCGCACGCACACGTGCGGCGTTTTCGTTCATGCGTAATGACCTCCGCTTAATCCCCTTTTTCAGCGACCTTTCCGATGACGTATTGAGCGCCATCGAAAAGTATTGCCGCCGCGAACATTATGGGCGCGGCGAACTTGTGTTTGCCGAAGGTGACTTTGGCGACCGCATGTACATTATTCAATCCGGACAAGTCAAGGTCGTTTCCGAACGCAACGGTTCGGAACGCATTTTCTCGTACCTCAATCCGGGAAACTTTTTTGGCGAGACCGCGCTGCTGACGGGCGAACCGCGCAATGCAAGTATTCGCGTCGTCATTGATTCCGACCTCATTTCGCTGGGGCGTCAGGAACTGCAAGAGCTGATTGAGCAGTATCCGACGATTGCGGTGGAAATTAGCCGCGAGCTATCGCGCCGTCTCACGCGCCAAATTCAAACTCCCGTTCAACAAGAAGAATTGAATATCGTCGCGGTCGTGGGACAGCAGGCGCCTGCGTTGGCGGAACAAGTCGCCGCGCTTACAGGCGAAGAAGTCTTTTTGTTTGACCTCGGCGGACTTGGCTCCATGCCGGTAGACCAAACTGCGTTGTCGCAAGGGGGGGTGCAGCTCGCGCGCGGCGGACAAAATCTCACCGCCGATGAATTGCCCGCGCGCTTGTCATCGCTGGTACAAGAATATTATTGGGTGATGTTGGCGATTCCACTTCGTCCGTCGCTTCTTACTATCAAAGCGATTGATTTGGCAGACGTGACAATTCAATTGGCTGACACACCCGAACGCTGGCTTACGCAGGCGGCGACGCGGACGTTTATGGTGGTGAAACCGGAACCGAAACGCATTGCGCGTTTGGCGCGCAAAATCGCGCGGCGCCAAGTGGGGCTGGCGCTTTCCTCCGGGGGCGCGCGCGGGCTGGCGCATATTGGCGTGCTCGACGTATTTGAGCGTGAACGGATTCCCGTGGATATTATGGCAACGGCTTCGATGGGTTCTATCGTCGGCGCCTTGTATGCTTCGGGTGCGACAATTGACGAAATGATTAACGTCGCGCGTTTGATGCGTCGCCAAACAAATTTTATTTCCGGTTTCCCGATGTGGGATTTGGGACTGCCGCCGCGTTCCGGTTTGGTGCGCGGCAATCGCACGCTCGAATATTTCAGGAAAATTTTCCAAGACAAGAAATTTGAAGAGCTGGATATTCCGCTTACGATTGTAACGTGCGACGTCATCACCGGCGAAGAAGTGTTGTTTGATTCGGGCGCCGTCGCCGACGCGGTGCGCGCGTCCATGTCTATCATCGGCGTCTTTGAACCGGCGAAAATCGGCGACCACTTTTTGGTGGATGGCGGCACGGTCAACCCTGTGCCAACTTCAGTGTTGATTGACAAGCAAGCCGATATTGTCATCGCGTCGAGTGTGATTCCCGGTTTGCCCGAGCGCATGCACCGCAAAGAACAGTTGAAAACGGGCAAGGCGCCGAATGTGGTTTCGATTATTTTGGGCGCCATCGAAATCATGGAGAGCGAAATTATTCGCCAGCGTTCGGATGCGATTGATGTGTTGATTACGCCCGACGTGGCGCAGTTTACGACGCTCGAGTATGCGCGCGCGGACGAAATTATTGAGGTGGGGCGCGCGGCGGCGGAACGTGCCCTGCCGCAAATTCGTCAACTGCTCGCGCCCAAACCGCGCACCAAAGCGTTTGCGATTTGAAGAGTTGGACCATGAGCGGGAATCTTTCTCTGAGCGAATTGGAAAATCTGCGTGCGCGTATTACCGCGCTCGAGACGCTGCAGACGATTGCGCGCGACCTGACGGCAGAATTGGACCTCGACGCGCTGCTGCGGAAAATTTTGCGCGCGGCAATGCACGTCTCGCACAGCACGGCAGGTTCGCTTTTTTTGTACGACGCCGCGACGCACGATTTGGTATTCAAGGTCATTGTCGGCGGTGGGGGCGACGCGCTCAAGGAGACGCGCATTCCCGCAGACCGGGGGATTGTGGGGGAAAGTTTTTTGCAGCAGCGCGCGATTGTGGTGGACGATGCGGAAGCGGACCCGCGCTATTTTTCCGCGCCCGCGAAAAATGTCGGCTTGTTTATTCAACGCATTGTCGCGGTGCCGCTCATCGCGCAGGGCAAAGCGATTGGCGTTTTGGAAGTGATGAACAAGAGCGAGTCATACACGCAAGACGATGCCGACTTGCTCACCGCGTTCGCCACGCAAAGCGCGATTGCCATCGAGAACGCGCGTTTGTACGGACAGGTGTTGGACGAGCGCGACCGCATTCTCGCGGTCGAAGCGGCGGTGCGTCACGAACTCGCGCGCGATTTGCATGACGGTCCGGCGCAGATGCTTGCCGCGCTGATTATGGAAATTCGTTTCCTGCGCGAGCTTGCCCAACGCGACCCAAACAAATTGATGACGGAATTTGTAAATCTGGAAGCCGTTGCGCAAAAGGCAATGTATCAAACGCGCAACATTCTATTTGATTTGCGCCCCGTAATTTTGGAACAGCAGGGTTTGGGACCCGCGCTCGAACAATATGTGATGCGTCTGCGCATGGTCGAACCGTTCCGCATTGCATTGAACGCGGAAACATTGAAAACGCGGTTCGAACCCAAAGTGGAAGCGGCAATTTTTTCGATTGTGCAAGAAGCGGTCAACAATGCAAAAAAACACGCCAACGCGACACAGTTGGAAATCGAGGCGCGCGAAGAAGGGAACACTTTGACGATTTCGGTGCGGGATGACGGGCGCGGTTTTGATGTTTTGCAGACTCGGGAGAATTATGGTGCGCGCGGTTCATTGGGACTCTTGAACATGAAAGAACGCGCCGAAATTGCGCGCGGGAGATTGGAAATTCATTCAGAAAAAGAAAAAGGGACAACGGTAAAATTGTCCCGCTTGCTCCAAGTCTAAACAACCGCGCACACTACGCGATGAGATACCGGCTTGGTTTCCGCTTTCACCCTCTTGTGTCACACGCAACACACTCGCTTACCCAAGTAAATCCTTTAACGATTCAATCACATACGTTGGTTTGATTTCGGACGCGTCCAACATCTCGCGCGTCGTCGCGCCCGTCAAGGTCAACGCGGTTGCCATCCCCGCGCGGATGCCCATCTGTACATCCGTTTCCGGTCGGTCGCCGGTGATCAGACATTGCGCGGCAGGAATTTCCACCAGCTGCAAAATTGCATCGGTCATGTAACGCGACGGTTTTCCGACCACCGCTTCGACGCGCGTATTGGTGCACGCTTCAATGGCGGCAATGATTGCTGCCGCGTCGGGTTCGCCGCCTCCGGGGATGGGACAATAGCGGTCCGCGTTCGTTGCAAAAAAACGCGCGCCGGCGCGAATCGCGTCGAACGCGATTTGTAATTTCTGATACCTAAAGGTGCGGTCGAAACTCGCAATCACTGCGTCCGTTGAGCGCGCGTCTGCGGTCAACGTGAATCCGCTCGCGCGCAGTTCGCCGCACAACGCGTCCTCGCCGCAAACAAACAAACGCGCGCGCGGCATTTCCTTTTTCAAAAAATCTACCAGCACAATGGACGAATTTAGAATGTCCGACGCGGGCGTAGCCAGTCCAAGCCGCGTCAATTTTTCGGCGTAAGTTGCGCGCGTGTGGGTGGGATTGTTGGAAAGAAAAACGGTGCGTTTGCCGCGCGCGCGCAATTCCGAAATCGCGTGTGCGGCGCCGGGCAAGAGCGCGTCGCCCAGATAAACGGTCCCGTCCAAATCAAAAATATATGCGTCGTACAAGGAGGTTGGTGTCACGCGTTTTTTTTACATCGAAAGCGCGTTCGCGCCAAATCCTAACCGCGCGCGGCGAATCGAATTCGCAGCAACACATGGTAAATTCGACCTGCGTCGAATTGGTGTCCTGAATCGTGAGGCACAACGCGCCCCGCGCGGCGACAAATTTGAACGCCTCACTTGTGATAAAATCGTTTGCACGACAGCATGACAATTCGTATTCTCCCCGAAGACCTCGCCTCCAAAATTGCCGCCGGCGAAGTAATTGAACGCCCCGCGTCCGTCGTCAAAGAATTGATTGAGAACGCGCTCGACGCGGGCGCGTGCGATATTCGCCTCGAAGTTCGCGGCGGCGGTCAGCGGCTCATTCGCGTTGCGGACGACGGGACCGGAATCGCGCACGACGATGTTCCGACCGCGTTCGCGCGGCACGGCACGAGCAAACTGCAAACGGCGGATGATTTGTTTGCGATTCAAACGCTCGGCTTTCGCGGGGAAGCGTTACCCAGCATCGCGTCCGTTGCGCGCGTGACGATGATTACGCGCCATGTGGACGAACCGAACGGCACGGTTCTGAAAATTGAAAACGCGCAAACGTTACTCTATCAACCACACGGCGCGCCGCGCGGCACGGTCATTAGCGTTGAAGATTTGTTTCGCAGCGTTCCCGCGCGCTTGAAATTTCTAAAATCGCCGGGCGCAGAGAGCGCGCACATTGCCGAGCTTGTACACGCTTACGCGCTCGCGTATCCACACGTACGTTTTTCATTGGTGAATGACGGCAAGCTCATGTTTCAAACCGCAGGCAGCGGGAAATTGAGCGATGTCCTGATTAAAGTGTACGGGGGAGAGACGGCGCGTGAGATGATTGAAATCGCGGGGGATGGGGCACAGGGGACAGGGGATGGCGAACAAGAATTTTTGACTGCCCCCCGTCCCCCATTCCCCGCCATCCACGGCTTTATCACCCCCCCCTCCATTCATCGCGGGAATCGGCGGCTGCAATATCTTTTTGTCAATGGACGTTGGATTGAAGACCGCGCCATCGCACACGCCGTGACGGAAGCGTATCACACGCTCTTGATGGTCGGACGCTTTCCGTTATTTGTTTTGAATTTACAAATTCCGCCTGACGCGGTGGACGTGAATGTGCATCCGACGAAAATGCAAGTGCGCTTTCGCGAGCCGAGCGAAATTTTTCGGACTGTCCAACGCGCGGTGCGTCGCGCGCTGAACGAAAAATTTCCCACACCAACGGTCCAGATTTCAGATTACAGAACACAGCGCACAGAGTCCCCGCCGCCAACATCTGCAACAACCACAAACGCCGCGCTCAATCTCATTCCGCCGACGAACGGACAACAAGCATCATTCGTCGAGACTGTCACCCCTTCACCCCTTCACCCCTTCACCCCTTCATCACTCCCGATGTTGCGAGTCTTGGGACAAATTTTTTCCACGTACATCATTTGCGAAGGACCCGACGGTTTGTATTTAGTGGACCAACATGCCGCGCACGAACGCGTCTTGTACGAAAAATGGATGGGCGAACGCGCTGTCAGTACGGCGAATCAAGTGATGCTGGAAGCGATGACGATAGAGTTGTCGCCCGCGCAGTTTGCGGTGTATGAAAGTGAACGCGAAAATTTGGGGCGCGCGGGTTTTCAAATCGAACCGTTCGGCGGAGCGACCATTCTCTTGCGCGCGATTCCCGCCATCTTGAAAAGTCAAGAGCCGCGCAAAACGTTTTTGGAAATTCTCGATATGACGGACGAAGGCGGCAACCCAATCCAAGCCGCAGCCGAAGCGCGTCTCATCATGAGCATTTGCAAAGGCGCCGCCATCAAAGGCGGACAGGTCATGTCACTCGAAGAAATGCGCGCGCTGATTCGTGATTTGGAAAAATGCACCTCGCCGCGCACGTGTCCGCACGGACGCCCGACGATGATTCAAATGAATGTGGCGATGTTGGAGAGAGAGTTTGGGAGAAGGGGATGAAGCCGCGAATCTACGCGAATCTGCGCGAATTTTAGTATCTGATTCGCGGCGATTCGCGTAGATTCGCGGTCCAAAATTTTTTGTGATGACAAATACTGTACTGCTACAAGCGAGCAAGGAACCCAAAATCAAATTCGGCTATCTCGGCGTTCCGTACGATGCCGCAACATCCATCGCGAATCCCGGCGCGCGCTTTGGTCCTGCCGCGCTGCGGGAACAATTCAAATTGCTGTTGGCAAAGCGCGTAGTGGACGGGCAAGTTGTGGATATGGACCGCGGCGAGAACGTTGATTTGAGCGCGGTACAAGTTGATGATTTTGGCGATGTGGCGATTTCGTTCTACGACCAACACAAAGCGATTAACCAAGTGACTGCCGCGACGCGCGAAATTTTGGACGCAGGTTATATTCCCCTCGTCGTCGGCGGCGACCACGGCGTCACCTACCCCGCGTTTCGCGCGCTTCACGAGGCGACGCGCGGAAATCTTGGCTTGATTCAACTCGACGCGCATTGCGACATGTTGGATTTTTCGGAAAAGCAAGGTTCGATTTCGGGCAGCAGCGGGATGGCGCGTTCGTTGGAGCTCGGTCGGCTCTTGGGAAAAAATATGGTGCAGGTTGGACTGCGCGGCTATGCGACCACGCAGCAGTGGAGCGTGGGCGTGAAATATGGGGTGCGCCGAATTCTCGCGCCCGAGTTTGAAAAAATGGGCGCAATGGAAGCGGCGAAAAAATCTTTGACGTGGGCGCGCGCGGGGACGGAAAAAATTTATCTCACCGTTGACATTGACGCGTTGAATCCGGGTGAAGCGCCCGGCACCGGTTGGGCGGAACCCGGCGGACTGACCGTACAGCAGTTGATTGATTTTGTGCGATACGTTGCGCCCCATGTGGACGTTTTGGATTTAGCAGAACTCAATCCCGTTTTCGACAACGCGCCAAAACAAACGACGGTGATGTGCGCGCGATTGCTTTTTGATTTTGTGACAGTGAAAGCGCGCGCGACACAAACCGCGCGTCCGAAACGTGCCGCGCGCAACTAGTCCTTTAGCAGGGTATCAAAATGAATTCATCGCTCTCTGCATCAACCTCTCCGTCTCCCCAATCTGCCAAAGCGGCACCGCGTTCGCGCGGATGGGAATTTGCGCCGTACGTGTGGTGGGTCATTTTCGGCGCCGTAATATGGATGAACTTGCTGGCGATTGCGCCGACGTATCAATTTTGGCAGCGCGAGTGCGTCATCGGCGAATGTTATGACATGCAGCTGCGGTTGTTTCAATTGCGCGCATGGCTCGCGATGGGATTCACGCGCGAGGCATACGCGGCGTTGGCGCTTGCCAGTACCCTGCTTCCTGCCGCTGTCTATATTCTCGTGGGACTGATTCTATTTCGTGCCAAGCCGCGCGACGGGATGGTGTATTTTACGTCGCTCACCCTCGTCTTGTTTGGCGGCGTAACATATTCGGGGATACTGGGAATTTTGGCGCGCGAAAATCCGTTGTGGTGGTATCCCGTTCTCGCGCTCGATTTGCTCGGGTCGGTCTTTATCATCGCGTTTTTCTATGTCTTTCCCAACGGACACTTTGCGCCGCGCTGGATGCGTTACGTGTTGGCGCTGTACGCGCTGGAACAGGTTTTGGAGTTGCTTAACAATCCCCCCATCAACCTCAGATTCATGCCCGAGATTGTGGTGGACGGCGCGTTCATTCTCAGCGTGCTGAGCGTCGTCGCAACCCAAGTGTATCGCTATCGGCGCGTCGCGACACCGGCTGAGCGACGCCAGACGAAATGGGTGGTGTACGCGACCAGTCTCGCGCTCATCGGTTTTATCGGCTCGGCGCTGTTGTTTGTGAGCATCCAAGCGTTGTACGAGAATGTGCTTGCCGAAGTCATGCTGACATTTCTCCTGGCGGTGTTGATTAGTGTCATTCCCATTTCGATTGCGATTGCGATGCTGCGCGCGCGGTTGTGGGATATTGATCTCATCATCAATCGCACCATCGTCTATGGCGCGATGACTGCGATTGTGGCGGGACTCTTGGCGGTGCTTTCCGATTTGGCGCGTAAATTTTTTCTCGCGCTCACGGGTGAAACATCGGAACTCGCACCCATTGTCGCGACCCTGCTCATCGTCGCGTTGTTTGAACCGATTCGCAAACGCGTGCAAGGATTTGTGGACCGTCATTTCAAATATGCCACCGGCACGCTCGGCGCGTTTGGCGACAAGGTAAGCGAATTTGTGCAAATGAACGACGCGCACGCGCTCGCGCGGCGTTTTCTTCAAGAGACGCTGACTTCTTTTGATGTGGCAAGTGGCGCGGTCTATTTGGGCGAAGGCAATGCAATGCAATTGGTCGCCAGCGCGGGAAACTGGAGCGGGCACGGCGCGTTGGGTGTCCCGTTAGAGTACGCAGGGAAACGCGTTGGGCTCATCGCGCTCGCCGCGCGCAAAAATGGAGATGCGTACAGCGAACAAGACCGCGCGGGCTTGGACAAAATTGCTGCGGTGGTGGCTCATGCCATTGTCTTGGCAGAAACGTTGAAACAAGCGCCTGTGCAGGCATCCACTTGAAATTCCCTATGGAGTAGAGGATGAACAATCAACCTGATTACGTTTCCATTATTCATAACGGTCTTGAAAAAACACCGCATCCGAAAAAAATCATCGTCGTGGGCGCGGGGATGGCGGGATTGCCTGCCGCGTTGGAATTGAAACGCGCGGGACACCACATAGTTTTGCTCGAAGCGCAAAATCGCGTGGGCGGACGTTTGCAAACGTATCGGGAACCGTTCACGCACGGTTTGTACGCCGAAGCAGGCGGAATGCGTTTGCCCGCGTCGCACGAATTGACGATGGCGTATGTGGAAAAATTCAAATTGAAAACGACGCCCTTCACGATGGGCAATCCGAATTGCTATGTGTTTATGAACGGCAAAAAAATGCGCCTGCATGAATTTCGTCAGGACCCCGGGGTGTTGGGTTTCGAGGTGAACGAAACAGAGCGCGGGAAACTGCCGTCGCAATTGTGGGATGAAGCGCTCGCACCGATTGAAAAAAAATTGCATGAACATGGCGAAGGCGCGTGGGATGAAATCATGCAAGAGTACGACAATGATTCGCTGCGCGAATTTTTGGTCAAGCGCGGCTGGAGCGAAGGCGCGATGGAAATGTTCGGGCTGTTCGCAGGGTATGAAGCGCGCATGAACTCGTCGTTCATTGACATTATTCGCCCCGAAATCGGCGGCTCGTTTCAGAATCTTGTCGAGTTAAAAGGCGGCGCCGACCATCTGCCCAACGCGTTTTTGCCTGAACTCTCCGCGAACATTCGCTTTGGCGCCAAAGTGATTGCGCTCGACCAATCGCCTGCTGATGTCACAGTCCATTTCAAAACACGCGCGGGACGTTTTTCCGAAAAAGGGGATTACGTCATTCTCACGCTGCCGTTTCCGGTGATGCGCCACATTGAAATTTTGAAACCCTTTTCGCACGCAAAACAGCGCGCGATGCGCCAAGTGCACTATGATGCTTCGACCAAAGTCTTGCTGCAATGTCGGCGGCGTTTTTGGGAAGAGGACGACGGAATTTTTGGCGCAGGCACCGTGACCGATTTGGCGATTCGCAATTTGTATTATCCCGACCATGGGCGCGAAACGGGACGTGGCGTTTTGCTTGCAAGCTACACGTGGGCAGAGGACGCGCAGCGGTGGGGTTCGCTCGAACCCGATGAACGCATCGAGCAAGCGATTGAAGATGTCGCAGCGATTCATCCGCAAATTGTCCAAGAGTTTGAAGTGGGCGCGTCGAAAGTTTGGCATGACGACGAATTTGCGGGCGGCGCGTTCGCGTTGTTCGAGCCGGGACAATTCACGCGCTTGTATCAAGCGATTTGCCAAAATGAAGGGCGCGTGTATTTCGCGGGCGAACACGCTTCGGTGTATCACCGTTGGATTCAAGGCGCGATTGAATCGGGCTTGCGCGTCGCGAATGAAATTCATCAATTGAGCTTACAGGTATGACAAAGGCGATGAACCCCATCGCAAGAAATTATGTCGTACGGCTGAGGAACGAATTATGAAATCGCACGCGCGCGTGGTCGTTATCGGCGGCGGGATTGCGGGATGCAGTGTGTTGTATCACTTGACCAAACTCGGTTGGAGTGATGTCGCGCTGCTCGAACGCAATGAACTCACCAGCGGTTCGACGTGGCATTCGGTTGGCAATACGCCAATGTTCACCGCGTCGCTCAACACTTTGCGCGTGTTGAAATATTCAAATGAACTGTATGCATCGCTCGAAGCGGAAACGGGACAGAACGTTGGATACCATCAAGTCGGCAGTTTGCGTTTGGCGACGACGCGCGATTATTTGAAATGGTACGAAAAGATTCAAGACATGGCTGCGCTCGCGGGCGTGCGCAACGAAATCATTAGCGTTGAACAAGCGCGCGAACTCAATCCATTCATCAATCCCGAAGGCGTTCTCGCGGTCGCACATTTGCACGGCGACGGTTATCTTGACCCTGCGTCTGTCACATTCGCGTTGGCAAAAGGCGCGCGCCAACGCGGCGCGGAAATTTATCGCGGCACGCGCGTCGAAAAAATTTCGCGCACCGCGTCGGGCGAATGGGAAATCACGACGAACAATGGAAACATCACCGCAGAAATCGTCGTGAACGCGGGCGGACAATGGGCGCGCGAAATCGGACAACTCGTCGGCGTCGAATTACCGCTCGTGCCGATGGAACATCAATACGTCATCACCGAAGCAATTCCGGAATTGAAAACCTTGTCGCGCGAAATTCCCGTCACGCGCGACCCGGAACGCGTTTTTTACATGCGGCAAGAGGGCGATGGTTTGCTTTTTGGCTTTTTTGAAAACAATCCGATTCCATGGTCAGTGAATGGCATCCCGCGCGACTTTGGGCAACAACTTTTGCCGAATCGCGTCCAACATCTCGAACCCGATTTGATGCGCGCGGTGGAACGGATTCCGATTTTGGGACAAACGGGCATCAAGAAAATTGTGAATGGTCCCGACGCATACACGCCCGACGGCGCGCCGATAGTTGGACGTGTACCGGGCGCGCGAAATTTTTTTGTGATTGCGGGCTTTAGTTTGTTTGGGATTGCGAACGGCGGCGGCACGGGACGCGCGTGCGCGGAGTGGATTGTGCATGGCGCGCCCGAAATTGACATGTGGGAATATGATGTGCGGCGTTTCGGTGAGTACGCGTCGCGCAAAACATATCTCGTGGCGAAAGCGACGGAAGCATACGCGATGGATTACGCGGTACATTATCCGTACCACGAACGCGACGCGGGACGTCCACTCAAAACGAGTGCCATTCACGATTTGCTCACAGCACAAGGCGCGGTGTTTGTCGCACGTCACGGTTGGGAACGTCCCGCGTGGTTTGCCAGTAGCAAACGCACGCCGCTGCGTTCCCCCCCGCGCGATGAACAAACATTTTCGCGTCCAAATTGGTTCGAACATGTCGGCGCCGAATGTCGCGCGGTGCGTGAACGCGTCGCAATTCTCGACCAAACGAGTTTTGGAAAATTCGAGGTGTCGGGCGAAGGCGCGTTGGAGTGGCTCAATCATTTGTGCGCGAATGAACTTGACGTGCCGATTGGAAAAATTGTCGTGACGCAAATGTTGAATGCACGCGGCGGAATCGAATGTGATGTGACCGTGACGCGCGTCGCGGAAAATATCTTTTGGGTCATCACCGCCGCGTGGACGACGACACACGATTACGGATGGATGGAATCGCAGTTACCCGAAAACGTGACAGGTTTCCGAAAACCTGTCACGTTTTCAAACATTACGGACGATTACGCGGTGTTGAGTTTGATGGGTCCGCGTGCGCGCGAGGTTTTGGCGCGCGTGACGGATGCGGAGATTTCCAACGACGCGTTTCGTTTCATGACGGCGCGCGATATTTTTGTCGGCAGCGCGCCCGTGCGCGCGTATCGCGTTTCGTATGTGGGCGAATTGGGTTGGGAATTGTACATCCCGCCCGCGTATCAACGTTACGTATACAATTTATTGATGGACGCAGGGCGCGAATTTGGGATTGTGAATTTCGGTTATCGCGCGTTGGACTCGATGCGGATGGAAAAAGGGTATCGCTTTTGGGGATTGGACATGAACGCGTTGACAACGCCGTTGGAAGCGGGGTTGGGGCAATTTGTAAAATTAAACAAAGAAAATTTTATTGGGCGCGATGCTTTATTAAAACAAAAAGAGCAAACCGTTGCGCGCACCTTGCAATGCCTTGTTGTTGAAAACACCGATTCAATTCCACACGGTTGGGAACCGATTTATCACGACAACAACCCGGTGAGTTATGTATGTTCAGGCGAGTACGGACATTGTGTCGAGAAAACGATTGTGTTGGCGTACTTGCCGCAAGAGTTGAGCGCGCCCGATACAAAATTGTCTATCCAATTATTCGGCGAGAAATTTCCTGCGACGGTTGTGCGCGCGCCGTTGTATGATGCGATGAACGCGCGCCTAAAGGTCTGATTGTTGGAAACCGCGAATCTGCGCGAGTGGAAAAATCCATTCGCGCAGATTCGCGTAGATTCGCGGTTCTCTACCCGCTCAAGCCAAACCAACGCGCACGCCGCGTCGTACCAAATTCTTTTTTCTCTTGCACCATCTCTAACGTCGCGTCGCGGAATGTTCCCGTCGGTTGCGGACCCGAAAAGAAATCCACATCCACGCGTCCTACGCGTCCGTCGCCAAATTCCACATAACAACCGCTCGTGCCATCATAACCCGCAGGCATCGGCTCGCCGCGATAGCTTGCAATAATTTCTGCCGCGACGACTGCCCCTTGCGTTTCCGCAAAGCCGCCCGATTTCGCTGTCCCAACGCTCGTCACATCGCCAATCGCATACACATTTGGAAAACGCGTTTCGAGCGTGTGCTTGTGTACGGGAATCCATCCGTCCACCGCAAGCCCGCTCGTTTCCACAACATCGGGAACGCGATGCGTCGGAATCGCGAGTAATAAATCACACGGCAGTTCGCGACCATCATTCAAACGCACAACATGCCGCGCCGCATCCACCGCGCTCACCACAGAATCTTTGACGTACGTGATGTTGCGTTCCGCAAACGCATCGAGTAACGCTTTCGAAATCGCAGGCGATGGCGGAATAGGAATATGGAACGGCATGACCAAACTGATGGTGCAATTTTCGCGCACGCCGCGCGCGACCAAATCATCGTGCAGCAACAACGCGGCTTCACTCGGCGCGGGCGGACATTTGAACGACGGCGCGCAAACACCCACAATCGCGTGTCCGTGCGTGAACGTGGGAATCACCTCACGCAATTTCATCGCGCCCGCGAACGAATAATACTCGTTGCCGCCCTCGACCAAGCCCGGTGTTTTTTCAGGCGCGTAATCGGCGCCGAGTGCAACGACCAAAACATCCGCGTCAAACACACCCTTATCCGTCGTCACGCGTTTCGCGTGTGGGTCAATGTTTGTAATCATCGCTTGCGCAAAGCGCACACCTGTTTTGTGAATGTGCTGATATGGAATTTTCACCGCGTCCGCCGGTTTGCGTCCAAACATCACGTCAAGTTTGGAATACCCAAAATAAAATGTGTCGTTGCGGTCAAGCAGCACCAGATCCAAATTTTCGCCGAGCGCCTCTGATAACAGCGTCGTCACTTCCAATCCGCCAAATCCCGCGCCCAACACTACAACACGTAATTTCATTTCGATTCTCCCTTGAAAATGTTTTGTAGTGACGAATTCATTCGTCCGCCCGGGGAAACGATTGAGGCGATGTCGTTCATCGCACGTTACTACGAGCTGTTACGACGCGCTGTTACGACGCGGCGCCCATTTTCATTGGCTGCAGGTGAGCCAACGGCTCATGGACAACTCTCTTGAAAATGACCAACCCCTCACCCCCAGCCCCTCTCCCACATGGAGAGGGGAGATTTTCATTCGTCGGGGGTGAGCCGTTGGCTCATCGAAAACTCCCTTGAAAATATCCGCTGTCAAGCGGCAATTGGGATAACGGGTTTCAGTTCAACTTGAAAGCCCAATTGCTCCAACCGTTTCACGGCACGCCGCTTGACCGCTTCTTTGTTGCGTTCATCAAAATAGTTGGGACCCAAGTCCTTGTAGTCTTGTTGCCGAGTAATCATGTGAAATCCAGTCACCAACAAACTATGC
>JAKOPZ010000157.1 GCA_029778615.1 Chloroflexota bacterium
AATCGCTGGGAAATCGCGCTGCTCGGCGCTATCGTTTCGTTTTTCTTTTTAGCGCTTGCCCTGCGCGCGTTGGTTGACCCCGAACGTTTTGCATATCGCGCGTACGGTTGGATGGGTGAAAATGCGCGGAATGATTTGGACGCGTTGGATGAACAACTGCCGCGTGATGCGGTCATCGGCGTTTCCGACCAAATGGCAGGTGCGACGTTGTTGTACGCACAGCGCGATATTTTTCGCCCGAACAATTTTCTAGAACCCGCGCGCGAGTTTCCACAATTTTTACAGCAGGTGAAAAATACAAACCGCGCAGTGTTTTTGTTGGGCGATTGGAATTGCGTGGGAGACGCGAGTGAAAAATTACCAAATTGGTTAGCCGACTTTTCAATTATACAAACCGGCATTTCGATTTCCGATTTGCCGTATGAATGTCCCCAAGTTCTCTATCAACTCAACGGAGAGTAATTACCATGTCCACCATTCTCGGTCCAACGTTTGAAGAAATGCTTCATCCCCAAAAAATCGCGCCGGAGATTCGCGCGAAAGCGTTAGAGATGAAGGAGCAAGACCCGCTCGACCCCATCAACCTTTTCAACATCACGTGGCGCGACGGAAACAATCAAATTTATTATTATGTGATGCCGAAACAATTGACGGGTGTGGACGCGAACATCGTCGTGTTGTACGGCAAACAATTTCCAACGGGCGCGCACAAGGTCGGCGCGGCGTATTCGGTGTTGATTGAAAAAGAATTGTTCGGCGAAGTGGACCCGCGCACGCATACGCTTGTGTGGCCCTCGACGGGTAATTATGGCATCGGCGGCGCGTGGGTCGGCTGTCGTATGGGTTTCGACTCACTCGTCGTTTTGCCCGAAGGCATGAGCGCGGAACGTTTTCAACGCATCGAATCGTACGGCGCGCGGGTGATTAAAACGGTTGGCTCGGAATCGAACGTCAAAGAGATTTATGACAAGACGCATGAACTCGCGCGCAATCCGCAAGTGCGAATTCTCAATCAATTCAGCGAGATGGGGAATTATCGTTTTCACTATCACGTCACGGGCAACACGATTGTGGAACTCGCGGAGGAATTGAAAGCGCGCGGCATCGGCAACGGAAACATTTCTGCGTACTGTTCCGCGATGGGCAGCGCGGGAACGATTGCGGCGGGCGACAGATTAAAGCAAGTGTTTGGCACAAAAATTATCGGACTGGAACCGATTCAATGCCCGACGTTATTCAATAACGGTTACGGCACGCATGACATTCAAGGCATCGGCGACAAACATGTAACGTGGATTCACAATGTGATGAATCAAGACGCGATTATGTGCATTGACGATATTGAATGTAAAAAAGGTTTGCAACTCGTGAGCGAAGAAGCGGGCATGGAAACATTGCACAAACGTTTCGGTGTGCCGCAAGGCGATGTGGAAACGATGTCGAACCTCTTTGGCATCAGCGGCATCTGCAATGTCTTGGGCGCAATCAAAACGGCAAAGTTTTTTGGAATGAATTCGCGCGATACGATTGTGACGATTGCGACGGACGCGCTCGACAGATATTATTCCGTGATGGCGGAGATGACGAAAACATATGGTGCGATGGATGAAGCGGAAGCAACCGCGCGCGCGCATATATTCCTCGACCAAAAAACGGATTGGGTCAAAGAGGGAACGGTGGATGTGCGCAAGCAGTGGCACAATTTAAAA
>JAKOPZ010000158.1 GCA_029778615.1 Chloroflexota bacterium
GCACCTCCATCTGAAAAGGTTCGGGGAGTCTTTGAACACTCTCATAGATTCGCTCTGCAACCATCATTTGCTTATCTCCTTGTGCCTTGCTTGAAATGAATTAACCGCGTATCAATTCGCTCGCAGGTCTTTCCAACACGCAAGACGCGCCATTGTTCTGCCATCGTTAACTCTTTAACCTCTTTCCCTCCCCATCATACAACGGTACTTGCGTCACCGTCGCGTCATGCAATTCCCCAAAGTAATAGATTTTTACTTTTGTTCCTTCGTTCGCGTATTCGATTGGCACATACCCGTACGCGATGCTCTTGCCCACAGTGTAACCGAAATTCGCGCTCGTGACATAACCCAAAACTTTGTCGTCATCCAAAATTGGCTCTTTACCCATCACAATCACTTGTGAGTCGTCCAACGTCATACAAACCAATTTACGTTTGACGTTTGACGCTTTGATTTTTACCAGCGCGTCGCGTCCGATGAAATCGTTTTTGTTCAACCTCACCGCAAATCCCAACCCCGCCTCGTACGGATTGTATTCCGCGTGAATGTCCGCGCCCCAAAAGCGATAGCCCTTTTCAACTCGCAGCGATTCAAACGCGCCGCCGCCGATTGCCGCGATGCCGAATGGCTGTCCCGCGTCCCAAAGCGTGTCCCACAATTTTAACGCGTATTCCGTCGGTGTGTACAACTCCCAACCCAATTCGCCCGCGTACGAAATGCGAATCGCGCGCACGGGAACGTAACCAATGTACGCTTCTTTTGAAGTGACGTACGGAAATCCTTCATTGGAAAAATCATCGCGCGTAATTTTTTGAATCAAATCGCGCGCGCGCGGTCCCCACAAACCAAGCGTCGCGTAACTCGATGTCACATCCGTTATCGTCACTTGTTCATCATCACGGAGATTTTTCTTGAGCCATGCCAAATCGTGCATGCCCATTCCGCCGCCGGTCACGACGAGAAATTCTTGATGTGCGATGCGCGTCACCGTCAAATCGGTTTCGATGCCGCCGCGTTCGTTGCACATTGCCGTATAGGTGACGTGACCGAGTGGACGGTCCATCTCATTTGCCGCAACGCGCTGCAAAAATTGTAACGTGTCTTGCCCCTCGACGCGCAGTTTTGTGAACGCGGTCAAATCAAAAAGCCCTACACGTTCGCGTGTAGCGACATGTTCCGCCGCGATGATGGGCGACCAATAGCGCGCTGCCCATCCTTCACGCATGTCTTGTTCTTTGCCTGTGAGCAGCGAACCATTCGAGTTGTACCACTGCGGACGCTCCCAACCCGCCGCCTCAAAAAATTCTGCGCCCAATTCGCGTTCGCGTTCGTAGAATGGCGAAGTCCGAATGTTGCGCGCGGCGGACGATTGTTCGAGCGGATGAATAATGTCGTAAATCGCGATGTATTGATACGACGCGCGCGCGCGAATGTATTCTTTGTTGAACGCGTAACTGTGCCAGCGATTGATGTCGTGTTCGCGCATATCAATTGGCGGTGTGCCTGTTGTCAACCACTCCGCAATCACGCGTCCCGTGCCGCCGCCGTGCGTAACCCACACCGCTTCCGCCGACCAAAAATTTTTCACGCGCATACTTTCGCCGAGATTCATGTTTGCGTCAGGCGTGAACGTGAACATGCCATTGAACGCATCGGCGATTTGCGCGTTCGCCGTCGCGGGAAAACGCTGCGCCATTTCGCTCATAAAGTGTTCGATGTTTTGCGGCGGCGCAGGCGTGAGCGCGGGATGGTCATCGTCGCGCAGTTCATCCGCGAAATGAATGATGGGGTCGTGGCGGTACGAACCGCCGCCCCACGCGTTGCGGTGTTGGCGAAAATACAAATCGCGGTCTTGGGCGCGCACAATCGGCATTTCCAATTCGTCTTGCGCGTTTGATAATTCCTCAATTGGCGTTGCGCGCACATAAAGATGTTCGCACGGTGTTTGTGGAATGTCCACGCCAACCATTTTTCCAATGACGGGTCCCCACAAGCCCGCCGCGCAAATCACGTACTCGCATTGAATATCACCGCGATTCGTTTTCACTGCGCGCACACGCGGCGCGCGTCCATTCGCAGGCGTCACATCAATCCCCGTGACACGCGTGTAATCAAAAAATTCCGCGCCGCCGTCTTGGGCAAGGTTCGTGATGCCTTGCAAGAGTGCGATGCCCTTGATGTCCATATCGCTCGGCACATAGAACGCGCCGTACAAATCATCCACGCGCATTATTGGCACGAGACTTTTTATTTCGCTCGGCGTTACGAGATGCGCCTCGAGTCCCCATGCTTTCGCATTGCCGATTTTGCGTTTGAGTTCGTACCAGCGTTCGGGGGTTTGCGCGATTTCGAGCGAACCGACTTGCCACGCGCATTTTTCAGGCGCGACATTCAAATCATTCACGCGCTTGTACGTTTCCACCGTCCACTGCGCGATTTGGCAAAAACTTTTCGCGTTGTTGTGTTGAAATAAGAGCCCCGGCGCGTGCGAAGTGGAACCGTATACCTTGAACAACGGTCCCTGTTCCAACACGACCACATCGCGCCAACCCATTTGGGTCAAATGATACGCGGTGCTGCAGCCGACGATACCCGCGCCGATGATGACGACTTGAGCGTGGGAGCGCATGGGAGAGGGAGACTAGAGACTAGAGACTGGAGATTCCGAGACATGCAAAAATCTCCGGTCTCTAGTCTCCAATCTTGAACGTTAAAACGGATATCCTTTCGCGCCCAAACAGCCCTTGAGCGCAGAAATTTCGCCCATGACATCATGAAGGTGTCCAACAATAAATGAGCTGAACCAAACGGGAAAGGGAACTTGTCCATAACCGATAACGCTCATATCCACACTGCCGGTCAGGAGCTCGTCGTTCGCATTGTTGATGTGCGTTTGTGTATTCTCAAACACGGCGCGCATGTATTCTGCCAACGCGTTCAAGTCATCCACGCGAAACGCGCGCGCGTTTTCTGCGGTTTGCGCGGTCAGCATTTCAAGTGCCGGCGTGAAACCGGTGCGCCCTGCCCATTCGGACATGAACAAAGGTGCGCCGCCTAACGCAATTCCATTCATCAGCATGTCTTCTGCCATGACCGCGTGCACGTAACGTTCGCCAAGCGGGTGCATGATACCCGGAGGAATCCAGTCCGCCATTTCCGGCGTCACGTCCGCAACGGTTTTGGTGAACGCATCGTGCGCGGTTTCCAGATTGATTGAAAGCAATTGTTTGAGGTCCATCATCGCTCCTAAAGTTGCGCGCCTGTCAATGTCGCAATCCATTCGCGGTCGTGCTGCAATGCTTCTTGCATCAACTCGGCAACATTCGCATCGCCCAGTGTGCGGCGCACACCGCGTCGTTCCCACTCTTTATCAGACAGCCCGCGCAAATACTCGCACGTCGCGTTTCGCAAAAACTCGAACGCGTCGAGCAAAACATTCACATCCGTTGCGCCGAAATCATTCTCGCACGCCTCACGCTCCGGTTCCCAAAAATCAAAATACGGTGCGTCCTCATTTCGAATTTTTTCCAAACGCGCTTGCCAGATATTGCGTTCCGTGCGCCACAAATGTCCGACTATCGCGGGCGTTGACCAGGTGTTTGCGGTCGCGGGATGCACGCCACCGGCGCGGATTGCCGCGCGCACCAGATTCGGAATTTCCGCCAGCTCTGAAATCAGGGCAACTTGTTCCGTTTCACGTTGCAGCGCACCAAACTCGGTGTCGCTTGCGGTTTCATCGGCTTGCTGCAAGTGCGCGAGCAAATCATTTTGTGCCCAGCGTTCGACAATTTGATTTTCTTGAATGTGGAAAATTTCGATGCTTGACCACTCGATAGTTTTTTCGGTGGGCGCCATGTCCAAATACTCGGCGCGATGCGTGCCGCGCCAATCCACGCGCAAGATGGCATAGTCCAGATCCTCATACGAGTCCGCGAGTTCGACCTGCAAATTTCCAAACGCGTCAAACAGCCCGCGCGCATAATCCTGAAACTGTAGGATGTCGCCATCTTGACTTTCGGGCAGCGTATAGTCGGTGTAATGTTCCGCGCACAATTGTTCAACGGCTTCAAGTTTGGCGCGCCGCCAAATTAGTTCGAGCCATTCTTCGGCAACGGCGAGTGGTTCTGTCATGGCAAAATTCCTTACCTGTGCGCGCCGGAGGCGATACGAATTCGGCACCAATCCGGCGCGCACGAGTACACTCGGTCTTACTTTTGGAATTGATGAGGAATCGTGTCCACCATCTTGGGTCTGTCTGTGCGTACACCGGCGGGCAGAGGTTCGGTCATCGTCACATTCAGACCGGAGATTTGTGCCGCGCGGAACACGCGTTCAAAACCCGCGCGTGCGCTTTCCGCCGCGCGCTGATAGTCCATCCGTTGGAACGCGCCGCGCGCGTCATCCAACCGCGCGTTTGCCTCACCGAGCAGACCGGCTGCCTCGGCGGATGTTTCGCGCTGTCCAAGTTGCGCCGCAATTTCGTTCGCGCGCGTGAGATAACGTCCCGTCAAAAAGCGATTCATGTTGTCGCGGTCAAACCAACCGAATTGATTGGTGACGCCGATGTATTGCATGATGGTGTGGCTCTCATCGCCCGACCAAGCGAAATAATAATCGCCGGTCGCGTCATAATCTATCCCCGTCGTCGAATCATAACCATCGTGGGGATGCGACATGCCGAGATGGTGTCCAAACTCATGCGTGGTTGTGGTGCTGAAACCAAAACCCGCGTCGCGCACTCCCGGATAGTCAAATTCAAATACATACGTTGGGGTGCCGCTCACCCAATCGTCGTCGGCGTAACCAAGCAAGCCCCCGTAGCCGCCCATGCGGTCGTCGGTCGTATTAAAGGCAAAGATACCGCCGATATAGCTTTTGAGCGGCTTGACGACAGGCAGGAAGCTATCGCGTTTTTCTTGGGCGGTACAGAACAATTCGGCAAAGGTTGTGCCATAGTCATTCCAGCAACCGTTCGCGCCATTCCATCCCGCCCAAATGCGAAACGGACGACGCATTTTGGAACCTTTGAGCGGTTGGTCTTTGATGGTTACGCGCCACGAGTACTGCGGTTCAAAATCGCGCATGATGCGGAGAATGTACCTTTTGGTAATCCAGTCCAAACCGTTCGCGGAGGGGTCATCTTCAAACATGTTGATATAGAGACGCTTGCCTCTGCCGGGGAACGGTTCGCTCACCAACGGGTCATAAAGCGGCGACGTGGTAAAAAGCAAATTGATGGCGACCCAGCGCGCGACCTTGCCCAAATCGCCTGACAGATTGTCGAACGGACGATAGCCCGTCAGGTTGCCATATTCCCAGACTGGCGGCATTCGATAGTCCACATCCCCACCGCCGTCCACATCGGGCTCGTTAATGTCCCAATTCGATGACCACGCTTCGGGTCCGGCGGACAAATCATAAAACCACGTGCGTCCGTACGAGCCGCCCCAGGCAATCATTTTGCTTTGGTCATACACTGAGCCAAAGTCAACGCCGGTATCCGGGTCCGGGTCGCCGGTATGGGTGTACACGTGGAATTGGAAATCATCGCGCCCGTACCAATTCACAAAAAAGATAGTGTAATTGGCAACGTCCAAACCCAAATCACTGCGTCCGTGCTGCATCAACCAAAGTTCCGTGGACGGCGCATCAATGTAGAGCGAGTGCGGTGGCTCGATGGTGATGGAACGATTGGACTGTGTGTTGTAAGCCTTTTGATATGCAGTGAGCGTTCCATCTGTGCCGATGCTTGTTAAATAGCCAAAGAACGAATCGTTGAATGAGCTGTCCGCGAATACATAATTGTATTCATAGTCGCCGTGAATGTTGACGGGCAGCGTAATGCCGTAATAGACGTTGGGCGAACGGACGAGTGGGTCATACGTGGCGGGCAGTTCGGCGGAAAAATCGTCCAGATTGATGTCGGCGGGTTGATAGCCGACGAACACGACATTGATTTTGAAGGTGGTGTTCAAGGCGGTGGGGTCGTTTTGGGTTGGCGCGGTCGCGTGGAAAGTGGCAACGGGTGCGGCGAGCGCGGTTGTGCTTGCGAAAACGAGTAACGCAATGACTGCAAACAGAATGAAAGCTTGGCGCTTCATTAGAGTTCTCCTTTGAATCAAATGTTTTGCAATGCGTCCTAGTACATTGTCTCGCTCTGCTGAATCTCCTCCTTGCGACGCGCGACGAATTCTGCAAGCGCTTGTTCGGTTCCCGCATCCAGCGCGGGTTTTTCGTATTCGCCTAACCACTTTTTCCAAATGCGGTTCGCGCGCACATCGGCAGTCTCGGCGCCTTTTTGTTCCCAACGCACATAATTTTGGACATCGGCAATGATGGGGCGATAAAACGCGTCGCGGAAATGTCGCATGGTGTGCGCGGCGCCAAAAAAATATCCGCCCGGTCCAATTTCCTCAAACGCATCGAGCGCGAGTCCTTCTTCATCCAACGCGATGCCGCGCAAAAAGACTTGCATCATCCGCACCAACTCGACATCCATCGCGAATTTTTCGTACGAAGAAACGAGTCCGCTTTCGAGCCAGCCCGCCGCGTGCAGCACGAAATTGGTGCACGCGAGAAACGTGGGCCAGAACGTCATCGTCGCTTCCCACATCGCTTGCCCATCCGCGACTTTGCTGGAGGTTAAACCGCCGCCGCTGCGAAACGGCAATTTGTATTTGCGCGCGAGCTGCGCGCTGACAAATAACGCGGCTGCCGATTCGGGTGTGCCGAATGCGGGGCTGCCCGATTGCATATCGCTGTTGGATAGAAACGAACCATATACCACAGGCGTTCCCGGATTTATCAATTGGGTCAAGACAATTCCCGCCAACGCTTCCGCGTTTTGCTGCACCAACGTTCCGCCCACCGCGACGGGTGACATGGCGCCCGCGAGAATGAACGGCGTGATAATCAACGGCTGACGCGCACGCGCATACGTGACGAGCGAATCCAACATGCGCGTATCAAACAGGCGCGGACTGTTGACGTTAATGAGCGCAAGCAGCACGGGGTCCTGCGCGATTTTTTCGCGTCCGCCAAAGACGATTGACGCGAGTTCAATCGTGTCATTCGCGTTTTCCGCTGACACCACATTGCCCATGAACGTCTTGTCGCTCAACGTGAGCAGCGCATGAATCATGTCGAGATGACGCGTGGCTTGCGGCTCGTCGTTCGGTTCGCACACGACGCCGCCCGCGTTGTGCATGTCGGGAACAACCTGCGCGAGTTTTACAAAATTCCGAAAATCTTCCATCGTCGCTTCGCGGCGACCCTTGTCCAAATCCTGCACGTTCGGCGGACCGTACACGGGCGCGAGCACCATGTGATTGCCGCCCATGATGATATTGTTTTCGGGATTGCGCGCGTGAATGGTGAATTCACTCGGCGCCTTGGCAATTTGTTCCATCACCAAGCCGCGCGGAAATTTCACCAGCGGCGCGGGCAACGCGTCGCGCTCCACCTCACACCCCGCGCGTTCCAGAATATCCACTGCCTCGTCGTGATTGAACGCGATGCCAAATTCTTCCAGCACGCGCATGGTCGTGTCGTGAATCGTTTCGATGTCTTGGCGGGGCAGATATTCGTACTTGGGCGCGGTGTGTGTAATCATACGTGTCCTTTAACGTGAATTGGCAGAACCAAAAATGCTGTATCGAAAAATGCGCGGCGTCAAACCGCCAAGCATCAAGTTTCATTCTGTTTCGAAAGCAGGGCTTGCACCACGCGCGCCAAATTCATTTCCTTGCCGCGTTCCATTCGCACGTCCAATTCGGTCATGCCCAACGCGGCTTGTAACTCTGCGCGCACGGATTCAAAATCCAATTTAATGTCGCCGGTTGTCGCCGGATGTCCATACGCGAGCCCCAAAAGTTCTGCCGCGTGTTCGGCGTGGTTTGACATCCATTCCAGTTTCGCGAGGGCAGCAATCACGTACAATGCGAGAGAAATCGAACCGAGCGTCATGGATTCGGCAAGCGCGCGGGTGTACAAACCGCGCGCCGTTTCGCGCTCGCCGCGCGCCAATGCCAGACTGCCGAGATTCAATTCAATTAACGCGACGCCTTCGCGGTCGCCAATGTCGCGTGCAATTGTCAGCGCGTCCTCTTGATTGCGCGCCGCCGTCTCCAAGTCACCGCGCTGTTCGGCAACGACGCCCAGGTTGATGAGACGCGTCGCAATGTTGTATCGGTCGCCCAAACGTTTGCTAATCTCGAGCGCCTCTTGGAAATAACGCGCGGCGCGGTCGAGTTCATTCTGTTCGCGCGCGACCACGCCGAGACTGTTGAGCGCACTCCCACTGCCTTCGTCATGGCCCAATGCGCGAAAGAGCGCCAAGCTCTCCTTCAAGCATTGTTCCGCCCGTGCATTGTCGCCCTGCTGATTATAGACAATGCCGAGTTGGCGGAGCGCGTGCGCGGCAGATTCGTCGTCGTTGGCAGCGCGTGCTACTGCCAATGCTTCCTGCGCCAGACTCGCCGCGCGCGTGTGTTTGCCTTGAAGACTTGCCACGCGCGCCATGCCGCTCAGCGCGGTAGCTTGGGCATGTGCATTTTGCGCGCGGTTTGCCGCATCGAGCGCGGATTGAAAATATTCAATCGCGGCAGGATATTCTGTGCGCCGACAATACACTTCGCCGATTTGTGCCAACAGATTGGCGCGGTCCGCAGAGGTCTCGGCATCGCACAAGCCGAGCGCGCGTTCAAACGCTTGCAGCGCTTCGGGATATGCGCTGACGCGGGTGGCATATTCGCCATAACGCGTCAGATAGACAATTGCCTTGGAGTTTTCCCCTGCCTCCGCGAGATGATGTGCCAACAACAGCGCGGCTTCGTCATGGTTCGCGTCGCTTGCTTGTTCGAGAACCTGCGCGGTGATGCGATGAATTTCGCGGCGCTTTTTTTGCAAGAGCGAAGCATACGCGGTCTCTTGCGTCAAGGCATGTTTAAAGGAAAAACTTTCTCTTTCGTCTGTGCGACGAACGAGATTGTCTTGTTCCAAGCGAGCCAGTTCGCGCCAAAGGTTCATCTGCCAAACCGTTCTACTGCTTGCCCATTTCAAAGGTGCGCTTGTAAATGCCTTCGTATGCTTTTTGCGTCAAGTCGCGCGGGTTGCCAATCGTCTGCGGGTCTTGGAACGCGATTTTTGCCAGCATTGGAATTTCGCTTTCGTCGAATCCCAATTCTTGCAGCGTCGGAATGTTCAAATCATCCGTGAGCTCGTACACCGCCTCGACCGCGAGTTCCGCCGCGTCGTACACATTCAAACCGCGCGTATCTTTGCCCAATGCTTGGGCGATGCGCGCGAATTTTTGCGGCTCACCCATATAGTTGTATTCCATCACGGGACCGAGAACGCGCGCGGTGAGCGCGCCGTGCGGGACATCATGCACGCCGCCTGCCGATTGGCTCATTGCGTGCGCGGCGCCCGCGCTTTCCGTACCATACGACAACGCGCCGAGCATCGCCGCCATACTCATTTTGTAACGCGCCTCGACGTTGTGTCCCTGTGCGTACGCGACGCGCAAATACTGCGCGACATATTCCATCGCAAGCAGCGCGGTGGAATCGGGGAACGGCTGCGCGTACGCGCAGGTGTAACATTCAATCGCGTGTGCGAGCGCGTCCATGCCTGTTCCGGCGGTGACGTGTGCGGGCAAGTCGAGCGTGAGTTCAGGGTCAATCAAGGCGACCCACGCGCCAATTTCTGCCGTGCCGCCAACGTTGAATTTGATTTTGCGGTCTTTGTCGGTGATGACCGCCCAAAGTGTTACTTCGCTTCCCGTGCCGGCGGTGGTCGGAACACAAATCGTCGGCGGAATTCTTTTTTGAATCGGCTGCGGGTCTGCCCATTCGTATTTCAAAATGGAGCCGCCATTCTCGACGACGACGCCAACCGATTTTGCCGTGTCCATCGAGCTGCCGCCGCCAAAGCCAATGACGCCATCACATTTTTCCGATTTGTACAGCGCGGCGGCTTGATCCACCAATGCAACGGGCGGATTCGGCGCCACGCGGTCAAACACGACAAAATCCATATCGGCTTCGCGCAGCGGGTCGGTTGCGCGCGGGAGCAGTCCCGCTTGAACAATTCCGGGGTCGGTCACAATAAACGGGCGGCGCATTCCGAGCGAACGCGCTTCATCGGCAAGCGTTTGAATCGCGCCGATGCCGTGTTTCATTACAGTAGGGACTTGGAAACTGCGAACGTGAGGCATGATGCTCCTTCAGGTATCAGGTATCAGGTAGCAAGCCACACGGAATTCCGATGACCTGCTACTTGCTACATACTACCCCCTTCTCACTTCCTCCGGCAATTCATACCATTTCATTTTTTCTCCGACGCGGTCGCGCATTTTCCATTTCATGCTTTTCGGCGAGGATTGCAGTGCCGCTTCCAAACCGCCGAGCCGCGCGCGCAATCTATCATGTTCTTCTTGGTCCATCTCGACGGTCTGCACATACCGTTTCACTTTGGCGATGCTCAACATGCTCGTTTTCCACAAACCCCAATCGTCGCTCGTCAACTGCATGATGCGGAGAACGTTGATGGTTTCGTCATCCTTTTCGCCGATGGGATGGTCGAGCAGCAGCGCGCACACATCGCGAATATCTTTTTCATTCATTTCAAAAATCTGCAATTTCGTAAGCATCAATTCCGCGAGCGGAATGGTCAAGGCATCGAGAGCAAGCCGTTCGGTGATAGGGATTCTGTGGCACATCATGAACTGCGCGACGAAAATATCAATCTGCCGCGAATGTTCCTCGTCATAAAATAGCAAGCGCACATCGCCGTTGAACAAGTTGAAATTTTTGTTTGGCACATAGCCGAGTTCGCCAAACAGTTTTTCAATTTTCGATGCTTGTTTGTTCGGCGTCGCAAAATCAATATCGGGATACGGACGCGCGAGCGAGCGATGTTTCGCCGCCGCTTCGCTGTGCAAACGCACCGCAAGTCCGCCAAGCAGTCTCAAAGTAATGCCCTGCTGCTGTGCCGTTTGCACCACGCGCAGGGCTTCGTCCTGAATGTTGGCTAAAGGCATGATGAGGTGACAACGTGACAAGGTGACAGGGTGACATGAAATTCACCTTGTCACCCTGTCTCTTCTCAATCACTCTACCGGAATCTCTTTGTACACATTGTCCAAATCAATTCCCTGATTGCGCCGATAGATGCGCGCGGCAAAATAAATGATGATGGCAAGTCCGTACATGATTGCCATGAAAATCAACGAATTGATATTCTGCACGCCGTCGGGGTTGATGCTGTAGCCGATGCCGTACAACGCGTTGGGGTCGAGAATCCATTCGTACAACAGGAAAATCAAAAACGCGGCAAAGATAACGCCCGCGATGGAAATCATCGGAATGCCCGCGATTTTGTATTTCGCAATCGGCGACGCTTCGTACAATTCTTTTTTCGTATACGGCAAAACGATTGCCGCAATTGTCGTCCCCAAAAACGTAACGGCGATGACCAAGGTGGACATGAGCGTGAACGTGGAAAAGTCGAACCAATTGTATACGTACAGCGCGGAAACAATCAACCCCGGAATCACCATCGCGAGCAGCGCGTAAATCGGCGTGCGCGTGCGCGGGTCCACCTCTGCCATCTTTTCCGGCAGCAAGCGGTCAAACGCGGCGGCAAAGATGACGCGCGTCGAAGAAAGAAACACTGTTGCTGCCCAACCAAAGAACCACATGCTCATCGCGAGCAAGACGATGAATTGCAAAATCGGTTGGTCCACGAGAAACATGGCGAGCAGCGCGGGATAGGGCCAAAAATTCAACGGCGGCGGGGTTTCGGTATAGCCCCAACGATAATTCCAGTACGCGGCGTTCGCTTTGGCGAGCCACGCAAAGGTAATGGTCTTGTCCACGAGGAGAAAAAAGACGACTGCCAACAGCGTCGTTGCGAGTAGCGCGGAACCCATGCCGTACAGATTGCGTTTGAAATCATCCGCGCCCTTGACTTCGCCATAGAGCGTCGCGCCCCAATTGGGCCAGAGATTGAAAAAGACGAGATACGGCATCGCTAAAAAGATGGGAGCAAGATTGATAACATTGCTCCACAACGTTGCGACCGCGCCCGCCTCTTCACCTGCGGCGGCCGTTGCCGCATACACATCGCCCGCCTGCGAACCGAAACGCACCGCTTGCGCGTTCAGTCCCGCTTGAAATGCTTCGTTGTTGCCAAAGAGCAAAACGATGCAGACGACCAAGAGTCCCGCGTTCCCAATCCAAAAGCAAAATTTCTGGAGTTGGGAATAGGTACGCATTCCGAGACCAATGACGATGGCGGCGAAAATGACCGTGATGACGCAAACGAGCATAAAGCCGTTTGGGTCCCACGCGAAAAAGTTGACGAGCCCGCTTTGCCCGAAAACGCCGACAAGAGGGACAAAGAAAATGTGGCGCAGCATGTCGGCGTACAACGGTGTCCACAACCAGAGGATGAACCACCAGCCGGTGACGGCGAGAACGAAACCGACAAAGCCGCCGAGAATGCGCGACTGCCACACATAATCACCGCCTGCGCGCGGCATGACCGCAATCAAACTTGCGTATACCACGCACTCGAAAAAAATCAGAATCGCGCTGATGACGAGCGTGGGAATCAATCCCCCATCGAGATAATACATCTGGCTGATGATGTAAAAGCCAAGCGTGACGAGGTTGATGGAAAAGAACGCATAGATAAACGCGTCGAAAACAGACCACGAGCGGACAAGCCCCGTTGCTTTACGGAGAAACAGATTGTCGCCGCCCATACTTTTTTGTACGCCTTGCATTGCCATCTCTCTCCTCCTTGAGATTAAAGATTGGAGACCGGAGATTGGAGCATAGTCTCCGGTTTCTGTTCTCTATCCTGTCGTGAGCTGATAACTCTTGATTCCCTTTTGGGGGTCAAGTTCCACAATCGCACCTTGCAAGACTCCTTGTTCGTACAAACTCCCGGCATTGATGGCTAACGTTTTGCCCAAACGCGCCGTGCCTTTGCCTTCGTGAATGTGTCCGTGCAGCGACAGCAGCGGTTGATATTTCAAAATCGCGTCGCGCACTGCTTTACTGCCGACGGGAACGAGCGAACGCCCGGCGTCAATCACATTCAAATTCTCGTCCAGCATCGCCGCTTCGTCGAGATTCGAACCATACGGCGGACAATGAAAATTGAAAATCATTTTTTGCATGTTCGCCTGTGATGGAATCATCGCGTCAATGCGTTTCCCCAAATCTTCCTCTGATGCTTCGCGATGCGTTTTCCACGGTGTTACGTTGCTCCAACCCGTGCTCACCATTTGAAAGCCATCGCCCAATTCAACGCACATGCCTTCGGCGAGCGTGACGCGCTTGGCTTGCTTTACCACTTTATCAACGGAAAAATCATCGTCGTTGCCCGGCGCGACAAAGCATTTGATGTGCGTGTCCGCCAGTTTCGCATCGGCGAGTTCCATCCACTGCGCGACGACGCGCAGCATCTCGGCATTGAAAAATTCGTCCACCTTTTTCGGGTCGGCGCGAAATTCTTGCATCCTGTCGGCGCTGGCGCGGAACGGATAATAGCCGCGCGAGCCGACGCGTTTTTCAAACTCGCGCACCTCGTCTTCGTTGCTCAACAAAAATTCCTGTTGCAAGAGGACGCCTTTCCAAGAACCGTCGGGCTGCTGCTGAATGGGGACGAGCGCTTTGCCCGTCATGTCGCCGCCGAGAATGAGGACATCTGCCTTGTAGAATTTTCCTGCGTTGAGGAATTTTTTCCAGCAAATTTCAGAACCGTGAACATCCGTTGCAAAAAAGAGACGCGGCATTGCGAATTCCTTTCGGACGGCATCAAGATTATTCGATGATATTCTCTTTGATTCATCACGTCAATAGGGTATCGCAAGGCAGCTGCCAAATCTATCTGCTTGGCAATGGACTTGCAAGTGTCAGTCTGCGGGTGAATCGCACTTTGCCGGAAAGATTGTTTGCCGCAACCCATACATAAAACATCCCTGCGGACGTTTCGCCGTTGCAGTCTGCAAAGCAAACTTGATGTTGTTGTCGTTAGCAACTTGAGTTGTGCCGTCACACATCACGACAGAAAGGTTAAAGGCGCAGAGCTGCATCGCAATTTACAGGATTATTTTTGCATCCTGTTCATCCTGTTCATTCTGTCAAAACGCTCTTTTGGGTAGGCAAAGCGCGTAACCTGCGTTATTCCGTCTCACCATAAATGCTGAACATCGGCAATAGAATTTTGCGGAAAACGAGTCCATCTCGCATGAATCGCGCTATGAAACTGTAAGCAACTTTGGTGAGATGGAATAGTAACGGTTGTGAACCAAAAAATGACCGGCGTGAGAACGCGGCGAATGCGCTTTTGACCCTCCCTTGACCTCACATGGACTCGTACACGCTATCTTGAATTGCTTGAATAGAGTTAGGACTTGCGCTTGTCATTTCGAACCCCTCAATCCTTCGGGGTAAACTCTGTGAGAAATCTCGGTATTGGCGTGTGAGATTTCTCGCAAAGCATGTCCCGAAGCATTGAGGGAACGGCTCGAAATGACAGCTAAACGATATTCCTAAGAGTATTGGAAATGGTAAGGATGAAATGTTCAGTGGACTGATTGCCATCGCGATTATTATGTGTGCGGTGCAGGCGATTCGCGCCGCGCGTTTGTTGTCCTCTGCCGTCTGGCTGGCGGGTGCGAGCGCGTTGACCGCCCTCTGGTTATACATTTTGGGAGCACAGCAGCCTGCTGTAATTGAACTCTCGGTGGGCGCGGGTCTGGTGACGGTGTTGTTTATTTTTGCCATCAGTATTTCGGGCGAAGAAGCATTTACCGCGTACCCGCGCGTGCCAAGAAAATTGGCGCTCCTTTTGGTTGTTGGCGCGGTCGCGCTGTTGGCAGTTGACTTGGCAGTCGCGTCGGGGATGCCGCGCGCGGTGGACGAACGCGCGGTATCCACTCTGAGCGACACGTTTTGGAATGCGCGCGCGCTGGATATGTTGGTGCAGATGGTCTTGATTTTTGCCGGGGTGCTTGGCGTGTTGAACTTGATTGGGCATGAAGAAATCAAAGAGGTCGAAACGCCGGGTGAAATCCAAATAGCGCAAACGCATTTACCACAAGTCGTCGAGCCGGAAAATGAGGAGTTGCTCCGCGTATGAACCTATCTCCGTTGGACACGGCGATTTTTCTCGTGCTTGGTTTGTTTGGCGTAGGTTTCTATGCCCTGCTCATTGTGCGCCATCTCATCAAGCTGGTGATTGCGCTGCAAATCCTCGTCAAAGCGGCGGTGGTCGCTTTGGCGGCAGCAGGTGCGGCGAGCGGCAAACTCGAATTGGGCGCGAGTCTCGCGCTTTCGGTCATTGTGGTAGATACCGTCGTCGCGGTGGTCGCGTTGGCGCTCGCGCTTCAAGTGCGAAAACATTTCGGCACATTGGATGTGAGCGAGTTGGGGACGTTGAGAGGATGAAAACGGGAATCAAAAATGTTGGCAGGTGAACTTACAGTCCTGACGATTGCGCTTCCATGGTTTGGCGCGTTGTGCATTTGGCTTGGCGGAAATAAAGCGCCGCGCTTGACCGAACGCGCGGCAGTTGCGTTTTCTGTTTTTGCCGCGCTCGCGTCCGGCGCGCTCATCCCGTTTGCGACGAATCAAGTGGTACTGCGAATTCCCGTCGGCGGCGTGTTTGGCGAATTTACGTTCGTCCCGGATGGCTTGGGCATTTTGCTCGCGTGCATTGCCACCGGCATCGGAAGTCTCGCGGTGATTTTTTCGCTGGACTCTATGCGCGGGGAAAAAGAGCTGGCGCGCTATTACGCGCTCGTGCTGTTGTTCATCGGCGCGATGGCGGGTTTGGTTCTCACCGGCAGTTTGCTGCTGCTCTTTTTCTTTTGGGAACTGGTCGCGTTTTGTTCGTACGCGCTCATTTCATTTCACAATGACGACCCGAAAGCGGTGGCGGGCGGTATCAAAGCATTGGTCATTACGCAAATCGGCGGCGTCGGTCTCGCCGTCGGTGTGTTGCTGACGTACGCGCAACTCGGCAGTTACGAATTTGACGCGCTGTTACGCCACAGCGCGCAAATGCCGCGCGAAATTCTTGGCATCATCGCGTTCGGTTTCCTCCTCGCGGCGTTGGCGAAATCGGCGCAAGTGCCCTTTCACACATGGCTGCCCGATGCGATGGAAGCGCCGACACCGGTGAGCGCGTTGATTCACGCGGCGACGATGGTGAATGCGGGGATTTATTTGCTCGCACGTTTTTATCCCGCGTTCGTGAACGTGCCCGCGTGGACGACGACGGTGATGGCTATCGGAATGCTCTCGGCATTGCTCGCCGCGTTGATGGCGCTCACGGCGAATGATTTGAAACGCGTGTTGGCGTACTCGACCATCAGCCAACTGGGTTACATGGTGTTTGCGGTAGGCGTCGGCGCGACGTTGGCGAGTCAATTTCATTTGTTGAGTCACGCGGTGTTCAAGGCATTGCTGTTTCTCGCGGCGGGCGCGGTCATTCATCTCACGGGCACGCGCGCGTTGGCGCAGCTGGGCGGATTGAGCGAACGAATGCCGTTTGTGCGTAATGCGTTCGTGTTGGGCGCGCTCGCGCTCGCGGGCGTTCCGCTTTTGAACGGGTTCTGGAGCAAAGAATTAATTCTCGAAGCGGGCGCGCAAAATGCAGGAATGGCTGCATTTATTTTGCTGCTGTTCGGCGTGAGCATCACCGCGTTGTATGCAACACGCGTCACGTGGCTCGTGTTTTGGGCGCCGCCGCGTGAGACCAACAAAGTCGCGTCGTCGAACGGACACTCGCGTCCAAAAGAAATTGGCGATGCGCCGCGCGCGATGCGAATCGCGTTGGGCGTACTCGTCGGGGCGACGTTCACAAGTTGGTTATTGATTGGCGGAGTGAGCGAAATGTTTGCGCGGACCTTGACCTTGGCGAATGTACATGTCCTCACGCTTTTTGAAATGATGGCGGAAATTTTCTTGACCCCGCTCACATGGATTGCGTTAGGCGCGGTGGGGTTTGGCGTTTGGCTCTGGACTGCGCGCGAACGTTTTGCCAATGTGCGCGCGTCTTGGCAGTTTGTGACGCGCGCGGCGGAAAACTCGTTCGGCTTTGAATGGCTCAACGCGCAGGTGGTGCGCGCGACGATGGGCGCGGCGGCGCGCCTGCGCGTGACGCAAACGGGACAACTGAATTGGAATATGGTCGGCATTGTTGGCGGATTCGTTTTGGTGTTGGCAGTGCTGATGATGCGTTGGTGAAATGATGCCTGCTTTTGTGTGGTTGATTCTGGTGTTGGTGCTCGCCGCGCCGTTGGTGTATCTCGGCGGGCATGTTGGGCGCTTGCGCCAGCTCGTCGCGAATGCGACCTCTGTCGAATGGGAAACGGACCCACCAAACCATCTTTCGCAGTGGCTCGCGTTGGGCGCGCTTGCTGTCGCGTGGATTCCGTTCACTCTCGCCGCGCGTGCAAGCGACGCCGCGTTCGCGTTGGGAACTCTTGCGCTGCGTTTTGACGGCATCGCGTTGCTCTTGTCTGCGTTGGCGCTCGGACTGGGGACACTCGTCGCGATTTTTTCCGGCGCGTATTTGCGCGGGGAAAAGCAGACCGAAAAATTTTTTGCGCTGCTGCTCGTAATGGTTGGGGTGATGATTGGCTTGGGTGCGGCGCGCGACCTCTTTAATCTTTGGGTGTGGTTCGAGGCGCTGGCAGTTGCGTCGTACATGCTCGTTGCGTTTCAACGCGATGAACGCGCCTCGCTGGAAGCGGGCGTCAAGTATCTCGTGCAAAGCGCGGCAGGTTCGGTGATGATACTGCTCGGTATCGCGCTCGTGCTCGCGCAAGCGGGAACGCTCGACCTCGAAGAACTTGGCGCGCGCCTTGTGACGGCGGACTCGAATTTGCTTTTTGCCGCGCTCGCGTTGTTTGTTATCGGCTTTGGCGTCAAAGCCGCGCTCGTGCCACTGCACACATGGCTGCCCGACGCGCACGCGCACGCTCCCAGCGGCATCAGCGCGATGTTGTCCGGGGTGGTGATTGAAGCGGGTCTGATTGCAATGCTCCGCGTGATGCTGCCGCTCATTCCACATCTTCAGGGGCAGGGGAACCGCGTGGCGGTGTTGTTCTTGGTTTTTGGCGCAATCAATCTGCTCGCGGGAAATTTATTGGCGCTGCGGCAGACAGAGGTGAAACGCTTGCTGGCGTTTTCAAGTGTGGCGCAGGTGGGCTATATCGTTTTTGGACTCGGCATTACGTTTTGGAGCGGACAGGGCGTCGGCGCGCAAGGCGCATTTTTTCATTTGCTCAATCACGGCTTGATGAAGGGACTGGCATTTCTCGCGGCGGGCGCATTGCTCTTTGCGCTGCGCGCGGGTTTGCCCCGCCACGCGCCCTTGACGATTTCGGACTTGGCAGGCGCGGCGCGGCGTTATCCCGTTATCGCGTTCGCGTTCAGCATCGCGTTGTTGGGTTTGGGTGGACTGCCGCCTCTCGCGGGGTTCATGTCCAAATGGCAAATTTTTGTGGCGGGCGTTGACGCGGGAAATATTTGGATTGATGTGCTCGTCGTCTTTGCCGCGTTAAACAGTGTATTGTCGTTGGCGTACTATGCGCCGCTCGTGAACGCGATGTATCGTGGCAACGTGTCGCCTCTCGTCGCGCGAGGAACGCCCGTGCCACGTGCGATGGTTGTGCCCTTGGTGGTTCTCGCCGTTGGTGTGGTTGTCGTCGGTGTTGCGCCCAACGTGTTGGATTGGCTCACACAGCCCGCGAGCGCCGCGTTGTTGCATTCTTTGGGGTATTAATACGATGAATGAAATTCTCTTGTCGCCGCCGGTTGCCTTTTTGATTTACGTCGCGCTGGTCGGAATTTTGTTTGGCGCGGGACGGCTTTTGGCAAGCGACGCGCGCCCGAGTGTGTTCAAAGCGCTGCCATACGCGAGCGGCGAAGCGCCGCCAACCCGCGCCGCATTGCCGGGCTATCGCACATTTTTTGTCGTCGCGCTTTTTTTCGTCATCCTGCATTTGGGCGCGTTGGTGTTGGCGAGCAGTTCTTTGACATGGCTCGGGGGTGTGTACGGCATCGGACTGCTTTTGATTTTGGTGGTGTTGATTCTCAAGTGATGGGCAACGATGATAAAGCTCGAACAGGCATGGCATGACGCACTGCGTCAAATTAAAACGTGGGCGCAAATCAATTCGCCGTGGGCAATTCATTTCAACAGCGGTTCCTGCAACGGCTGTGATATTGAAATTCTCGCGACGTTGACGCCGCGCTACGACCTCGAACGCTTTGGCATCAAACTCCAAGGCAGTCCGCGTCACGCCGATATTTTGATTTGCACGGGTCCGGTCACGCGCCAAGCGCGCGAACGACTGCGCCGCGTCTACGAACAAATGCCCGAACCGAAATTTGTCATTGCGGTCGGTTCGTGCGCGATTTCGGGCGGCGCGTTTCAGGGCTGCTATAACATTGTGGGACACATTGACCAGGTGATTCCGGTTGACGTGTACGTGCTCGGCTGCCCGCCGCGTCCCGAAGCGATTATTGATGGCGTGGTGAAATTGTTACAAAAACTCGAGTTGAGCAAGGACGAACGACAAAGGGCGAAAACAAATGAGTGAAACCGAAAGCGCATTGGCGCACGCGAAACAATTGTTGGCGCAGTGGGCGGCGGAAACGCGCGAACCGGAAACGAATCGGCTTGACGTGATATTGACGCGCGAAAATTTGCGCGCGGCAGTACAGACATTGACGGACGCGCGATGGGGCTATCTCGCCGCGCTTACGGGACTCGATTTGTTCAATCCGCTTCCGAAAAAAGGCGAGCCGCTGAACGACGCGTTTGAAATTTTGTATCACTTTTGCGCCGGCGCCGCCGTGCTCACGCTGCGCGTGACAATTCCGCGCGCCGACGCGTTCGTGCCGACGGTGTGCGATATGATTCCGGCGGCGAGTCCATTTGAACGCGAATTGATTGAAATGTTCGGGGTGCAAGTAAGCGGCACACCCGACGCGTCGCGTTTATATTTGCCCGAGGATTGGGAAGCGGGTGTGTATCCGCTTCGCAAAGATTTTGTCTTGACCGAAAGTGAGCGTTGACGTGCACAACACGCAAGCCGAAAAATTTATCGTCCCGATGGGACCACAGCATCCCGCGCTCAAAGAGCCCGGACATTTCGAGTTTACGCTCGACGGTGAAACGGTAACGCACGCGGGGGTGCGTTTGGGCTACGTTCATCGCGGGATTGAAAAAGCCACCGAAGCGCGCACGTGGGTGCAAAATTTATATTTGCTCGAACGCATCTGCGGCATTTGTTCGCACACGCACGCGACCGCGTTTGTGCTCGGCGTGGAAAAACTCGCGGGCATCACCGCGCCGCCGCGCGCCCAGGCGATTCGCGCGCTCATCGGCGAAATGGAACGCATTCACAGTCATTTGCTCTGGCTCGGCGTTGCCGCCCATGAGGCGGGCTTTGACACGCTGTTTATGTTTTCGTGGCGCGACCGCGAGACGATAATGGACTTGTTGGAAGAAATCACTGGCAATCGCGTCAACTATTCCGCGAATGTTTTGGGCGGCGTGAAATATGATGTGCAAGAAAAACACGCGGACGCGCTCCGGCGTGCGTTGGATTTTTTGGAGACGCGCACCGAGCACTATCTTGAGGTAGTGAAAAACGATGAAATGTTTTTGCGGCGCACGCGCGGGGTGGGTGTCATGTCGCGCGAACTCGCGGAAGCATGGGGCGTTGTCGGTCCGACGGCGCGCGCGTCGGGCGTGGCGCGCGATGTGCGCGTGGATGCGCCGTATGCGGGGTATGTGGATTTTCCCGCGCGCCTAATTTTGCAAACGGAAGGCGACCTCGAAGCGCGCTTTAGTGTACGCATTCAAGAATTATTCGAGAGTTATCGGCTCATCCGCGCGCTGCTCGACCATTTGCCGACGGGCGAACTGGTGAAAACCGTGCCGCGCCGCATCAAAGCGGGAGAAACGGTGAGCCGCATCGAAGCGCCGCGCGGCGAGCTCTTTTATTTTATCAAGAGCAATGGCGGCGATAAACCGGAACGCGTCCATATCCGCACACCCTCCATTTGCAACATGTCGTCGGTGCTGTCGCTCGCAGTGGGGCATCCGCTCGCCGATGTGCCCATGCTGTTGGCAGGCATTGACCCGTGTTTTTCATGCAATGACCGCATGGTCCTTCTCAAACAGACTGCGCGCAATGGCGCCCACGCGGACGAATGGACGTGGGAACAATTGCATCAGCACGGGATTGAATATTATCGAAAGCAGAAACGATGAACGCGTTATTGGCGCTCTTGCTTTTTCCGGGCGGCTTGTTTGTGATGCTGAATGGTCTCGCGTACGAATGGGTGGACCGCAAATTGGTCGCGCGAATGCAGAACCGTTTGGGACCGCGTTGGTTTCAGCCGCTTGCCGATGTGGCAAAACTTTTGGGCAAAGAAGAAATTGTGCCGCGCGGCGCGGACGCGCGTTGGTTCAATGGCTTGCCCATTGTCGCCCTCGCGGCGGTTTTGACTGCCGCGTTGTACGTGCCGCTGCTCGGAATCCTGCCGTCGGTTGGTTTCGCGGGCGACCTGATTGTGACGATTTATCTGTTGAGCGTGTTGACGCTGTGCCTCGCGCTTGCCGGTTCGCTTACGTCTGACCGCTTTGGTTTGCTCGGCGCGACGCGCACGCTGACGCAGCTCTTTTCGTACGAAGCGCCGTTCTTGCTCGCGCTGCTCGGACCCGCCGTTGTTGCGGGCAGTTGGCAAATTGGAACAATTTTAAATTATGCCAGCGGACAATGGTTGATTGTGACGCAGCCCATCGGGTTTTTCATTGCGGTGATTGGTTTGATGGGCAAATTGGAGCTGCCGCCGTTCGATGCGCCCGAAGCGCACACCGAAATTGTCGCGGGCGCGCTGACCGAATACAGTGGGCGCGGCTTGGCGCTCTTTCGTCTTGCCAAGAATGTGGCGCTCGTCGTCGGCTTGACCTTGATTGCGGGATTTTATTTGGGCGGCATTGCAAACGCGTTTGAATTTGTAGGCAAGACGCTCGCGCTGCTCGGCGTGATTGTGGTACTGCAAGTTTTGTTTGCGCGTTTGCGGATTGACCAATTGGTCGGCATGTGGTGGCGCGTCGGCGCGTTGTTGGCGTTGGCGCAGTGGCTGCTCCTGATTGGCTGGAAGCTGTGGAGCGCGAATTGAGGAACCATGAAACTCGGCGGAATGTTCGCGGACATTTGGCACGCGCTGTGGCGCAAACCCGCGACCGAAAAATATCCGTTTGAAAAACGCGCAGCGCCGGAACGCTTGCGCGGCGCGCTCTATTTCAACCCGGAAAAATGTACCGGCTGCGGCATGTGCACGCGCGATTGTCCCGCCGACGCAATCGAACTCGTAACGTTGGACAAAAAAAACAAACGCTTTGTGCTGCGCTATCACCTCGACCGCTGTACGTTTTGCGCGCAATGCGTCGAGACGTGCAGTTATGATTGTTTGGGCATGTCGAATGAACAATGGGAACTCGCCGCGCGCGACAAGGAACCGTTCACCGTCTATTATGGCAACGCGGAGGACATTCAAACCTTTATGGCGCGCGCAGCTCCAAGCGAAACTGACGCACAAACCAAATGAACCTTTGCCGCGCGTGGCCATCCTCGGCGTCGGCAATGAACTGCGCGGCGATGATGCGGCGGGCGTCGTCCTGGTGCGCGCGCTCCAACGACAAATCGGTCGCGTGCCCGAAGGTGTGCTGCTGCTCGACGCGGGCTGCGCCCCCGAAAATTTTGTCGGGACCTTGCGTCGGTTTGAACCCAAAGTGGTTCTCTTGATAGATGCCGCGCAGCTGGATGAAAGCCCCGGGACACTGCGCGTCTTGGATGTGGCGCAAGCGCAGGGCGCTCTCTCCACACATTCCTTTTCCCCGCGTCTGTTTGCGCGATATATTTCTACCGCACTGCCTTGTGAAATTTTGATTCTCGGCATTCAACCTTCGGACACTGCGTTGGGCGCGCCGCTTTCGCCGCGCGTACGTTTGCAGATTCATCGCGCCGCGCGCGCGATTGTCGCGCTGCTTGAATCCGGCGAACGAAATGCAGCCCATCTCCTCCGAAAATAAACCGCGAATCCACGCGAATCTACGCGAATAGAATTTGGGGTTCGCGCAGATTCGCGCGATTCGCGGTTCCTAAATTTTCATTGGCTTCGGGGTGAGCCAACGGCGCATAGGCAACTCCTTTGCGCGCACCACCGCGCACAATCGCCGCATTGTCACAATTCGACAGTTTCACAAACCCCCAACTTGGTTTTGACCTTTTTCAGACTGTTGCAGTGTACTCTCAAGCGCGAGTACGCTCACGGAATTCATTCTTGGCGGCGAGGCAGGCAATTGCCTTGTTTCGCCGCGTTCAATGGAAAGGCAGGGTACGGCTATGAAACTTACAACGCTTGCCAAATGGCAACTGCTGGTTGTCTTGGGTTTGCTTGGCTTGCTCTTGCTCGGCGGTATCGGGTCTGCCTCTGCCAGTGACATTCGCAGCGGCGATACGGTCACCATTGCCGCTGGAGAAGTGATCGACGATGACCTGATTGTCTTTGGCAATACGGTCGTTATGAACGGGACCGTCAACGGCGATTTGGTCGCGTTCGGTAACACCATTACGGTGAACGGAACGGTAAATGGAAGCGCAATGCTCGCCGGACAAACGCTCTTGGTGGGCGGAACCGTCAAGGGCACATTGTACGGCGGCGGCTCAACGCTTACCCTCGCGCCTTTGGCGCGCATCGAGCGCAACATGTTTTTCGGCGGCTACAATCTTGAAACCCGCAGCGAGAGCGTGATTGCGCGCGATTTGGTATTTGGCGGCTCGCAGGCGGTGCTTGGCGGAAGTGTGGGACGCGACGCGAAATTGGCGGGACAGGCGCTCGAACTCAACGGACGTGTGGCGGGCAACGTGCGCGCTGAGGTTGGCGAACCGCAAGTGATTCCCATGAATTTCTTTGCCGGCGCGAATCTGCCGCCCGCAATTCCTTCCGGACTGCGTGTCAGCAAGAATGCGGAAATTGGCGGTCAACTGCTCTATGCGAGCACGGTGGAGCAAGCCGGCGCCATTCTCGCACAGCCGCGCGGGGGCGTTGTCTATTCGCAACAAATTCGCGCGACCTCGAACGCACCCGCGCCTTCGCCCTACGAGTGGTTGTTTACGCGTCTGCGCGATTTCTTTACGGTACTGATTCTCGGCGCGCTGGCGCTGTGGATTGCGCCGCGCTATGTGAATCAAGCGGTCACGCACGCGCGCGACAAGACGCTCGCTGCGACGGGTTGGGGTTTGGTGGTGCTCGTCGTCGGTTACGCGTTGGTGGCGGTGGCGGGCATTGTGCTGATGATTGTTGGCATTGTCATCGCGACGACGACATTGGGCGGTCTCGCCGCAGCGACGTTTGGCATTGGCGCGGGCGCTACCGCGCTGCTCTTTACGGTTTTTACGGCAGTCGTTCTGTGGGGCAGCAAAGTTATTATTGCGTGTCTCATTGGCAAACTGCTGTTCCAAGCTGTTGCCAAACAGTACGCGGACAATCTGCTCGCCGCGTTTGTCGTGGGGTTGGTTCTTTTTGAAATCGTCGCGGCGATTCCGTTTTTGGGGACCATCGTGACGATTGTGGCAGTATTGCTCGGACTGGGCGCGATTTGGTACGTCTATTATGACCGTCGCAGAACGCACCCGCTGCCGATTCCAACCACAGCTCCCGCGCCTGCATAGGCACATTGAAAAAGAGAGCGAGGCAATTCACAATGCCTCGCTCTTTTTTTTGTCAGAGTTTGTTGGTCACATTCCAAGCGCGCGCGTTATGAAAAAGCTTTACTGCTTTGCCTGCGCGGTTTGCGTTGTCGGCGACGGCTGTGCCAAAATAAATTCGTATGCGCCGAGCGCGGCTTTGGCGCCTTCGCCAATTGCAATCAATACTTGCTCCGCCGGCGCATTGGTCACATCGCCCGCCGCGAAAATTCCCGGCGCGCTGGTGCGATTGTGTGCGTCGGTCAGAATCCGTCCGTTTTCATCGCGCAGCAACAGACCCGCGACAAAATCCGAATTGGGCTCCAGTCCCATTTCGACAAAGATGCCGTCCGCTTGCAGCTCGCGTTCTTCGCCCTCGAACTGGACGACAAGCGCGCGCGCAAAGGTTTGTCCTTTGACGCGGGTGGGGCGATATCCTTCCAGCACGGTAACATTATCCCAATAGCGCAGAGGCACGCTCCACGCGCTTTCATCCGTCAAGGGGTTGGGCGTCACGAGCGTAACGTGATGGGCGATGCGCGCGAGCTCCAACGTGGCGCGCAGCGCGTCGTCCGTGTCGCCCACGACGATGGCGGTGCGGTCGGCAAAGAGCGGCGCATAACTGAGCGCGCTATACGAGATGCCGCGCATTAAAAATTCGCGTTCGCCGGGCACGTTCATCGAACGCGCGTTTGCGCCGGTGGCAATCACGATGGCGCGCGCGTCATAGGTCTTGTCCTCTTGCGTCTTGATCCTGTAGCCGCCTTGAATTTCTTGGACCTCTTGGACGCGTGCAAGGACGCGCGCAAAATCCAAATGCTCGATTTCGTTCACAAACCGTTTGATGATTTCATCGCCGCTGATGACGTGGTGACGGTCTGTATTGGGCAAATCGAGCGCATAGTTGGTCTTGCCGCCGAGGTCGCGGCTGATGAGCAAAAAATTCAGACGTTTGCGCAGCGCGTACATTGTCGCGGTGAGTCCGGCTGGACCGCCGCCAATGATGACCAAATCGTACATCTTTACCTCCACTCTCGTTCCGGATACCGCGCGTCATGCCGCGCACGGAATAAATTCTTGCTCTTTTACAAGTTGTTTCCAAATTTTCCCTGCGTTCGGTCAAAAACACGTTGGGATTCGGTTCGTACAGGGTCGCAAGTATTCGGCATCACGCGGGCGTCAACGCGCGCTTGTTCAGAGTGGTGTCGCGCTGCGGACCGCGCAGAGTTTGGCACCGCACACACAAGGTTGCATAGGGCAGTGCCTTGAGGCGCGCCGCCGGAATGGCGCGTCCACAATCCTCACAAATGCCGTAGCGTCCGTGCGCGAGACGCGCTTGGGCGGCTTGCACTTGATGCAGCTCGCGCGTGAGTTGTTCAAGGATTCCAATGTTGCTCGCTTGTTCGGTCACCTCCGCCGCCTCGTCGAGCAGTTCGCCGCGCGTTGCGCCGGGTTGTTGGATTAACTCTTGCTGCTGTTGAATGGCACGTTCAAGGCGGCGCGCTTGCTGTTCAAAATATTGTTGCAGAGCACGCGACGGATACTTGTTTCTTTTGAGAGTTGGTTGTGACGTTTTCATATTGTCCCTCGCTTTCAGCTTGCCAAATCAAGGCAAGGGAAATTCAACGCGAACATTGTGTGGAAGAGTTTTTGCCGGCGCGTTTGCCGGCAGGATTTTTTTAACTTGCAGATTTGATGCACCCGCGACATATCACGCTTCATTGTGGCATGGCGCGGTCAAAATCAAGTTTGCTTCAGGTTCCAATGCAGCGTTATCAGAACCTTTAGACCGAGCTGGAACAGGGAAGGCACTCGCTTTTGACCTGACTGTGTTAACCGTAACGTGACAAGATATTCTTGGTGTTGGCATGGACGTCGTAGCTGCGCGTGAGGAAATGAGGTGAGTGTATGTTTATGTTTTCGCGTGACGAGTTGGTCGAATTGGCAAATCATCAAAACGGCTGGGCAGTCTCGCTTTACATGCCGCTTCATCCACAAAACGGAGAACGCCGTCAGGATGTGATTCGCTTGCGCAATTTGCTCAAAGATGCAGAACAGCAATTGACGCGGAATGGCATGTCGGCTTCCGCACGCGCGGAATTACTCTATCCGGCGCGCGCCTTTGTCGAGACAATGCCTTTTCGAGAATCCATTGACGACGGGCTCGCCCTGTTTGTTGCCGCGCAGTTTTTTGCTTCGTTCCAATGTCCACTGTCCTTTCAAGAGCGCGCGGTCGTCGGCAGAGAAATGTATATCAAACCACTGCTGCCGCTTGCAGAACAGGCGGGAACGTTTTATGTGTTGGCTTTGAGTGAGAATCATGTGCGCTTGCTGCGCGGGCTGCGCGATGGTCTGACCGAAGTTCCAATGCCGCACATGCCGCACAGTCTCAAAGAAGCGCTCGATTCGGAAGAGGTGGAAAAGCAGCACCAGTACCGCACCATCGCGCCAACGGTGGGCACAGGTTCGCGAATGGCGATTTTCTATGGACAGGGACAGGGCATCGAGGACAAAAAGGAACGACTGTCGCGTTTCCTCGCCATGGTCAATCACGGGGTCAGCAATGTTTTGCGCGAGGAACATGCCCCGCTGGTCGCGGCGGGGGTTGGCTATCTCATTCCGCTCTATCGTCATGTGAATGATTATGCCGGTTTGTGCGATGCATTTATTCCCGGCAATCCGGATGGCTGGAGCCCGAATCAATTGCATCAACGCGCGCGCGAAATCGCTGCTTCCAGTTTCAAGCAACCGCTGGAACACGCGCAGGCGCGCTATCAACAGCTTCAAGGCACGCCGCGTACGGCGGAAACGTTGGACGAGATTTTACCCGCCGCGGCACAAGGCAGAATCGAGACGTTGTTCTTGCGCGCGGGCGCAGACCGCTGGGGATATTTTCATCCGGAAACGGGCGCGTTGTCACAGCATGACGAATATGAAGCGACGGACCAGGAGCTGCTGAATTTGGCAGCCATCCACACCCTGCGCGGCGACGGCGAAATTTATCTTTTGGACGCGCAGGAGATGCCCGTTGCTGCATCGAGCGCCGCGATCCTGCGTTACTGATGCGCGCACAAGTTGGAACCGCTCATGCTTCAAGAATTGACTCCCGAGCAGCTGCGGCGGGGGCGGGCATGACGGTTGCATTCGCGCGTGCGAATCTTTTGACAATTCTTGTCGCGGATGAACCGAAACGGAATCTCGAATCCAATAAAACACACATTACTTTTCAACCTACTGATACGACAAAACCGCTCGTCCACACCACACTTTACTTTTGGCGCGTGCGCGCGTGCAACGATATGGGTTGCAACGATTGGACACCATATTGGAAATTTCAAATCGGTGCATTTGGTAACACACCAGATAAACTCTTGGAGGAGTGATGAAAACAAAAATCGCACGGCACTCAATTACTCTGACGAGTCTTGTGTTTGCGCTTGCAATCGCGATGGGGTTGGGGCAACCTTTGGCGCTTCATGCCGCGACCATCAATGTCGGTTGTGACGTGACCGAACTCATCAATGTGCTTGATAACGCAAACGCGAATGCGGACGCGGATACGTTGGAACTCGCGGCGAACTGCGTCTACACGTTGACGCAAGTGAACAACATTGACACCACACTCGGACCGAACGGCTTGCCCGTTATCACGAGCGAAATCATCATCAACGGCAATGGCGCAACCATTGCGCGCGACGCAAGTGCACCGCAGTTTCGATTATTTCAAATCAATGCAGGTGCTGTCGTCACTTTCAATCAAGTGACGCTTACCGGCGGCGACCCGGGCTTTAACACCGATGGAGATGGCTTGGATGGCGGCGCGATTCACAACAGTGGCACGTGTAATTTGAACGACACGACGATTCATCGCAATCACGCGGGCGACGGGCGAGCGGCAGACCCCTTTGGCACTCTGGCGGGAGATGGCGGGCGCGGGGGCGGATTGTTCAATAAAGGCACTGCCATATTCAACAACGCAACGGTGAGCCAAAATCGCGCCGGCAGTGGGAATTGTGCCGACGAGCTCTGTTATGGCAGCACGCGCGGTGGAGATGGCGGCGGTATCTATAATCTCGGCGCCCTGACGTTGAATCAGAGCAGAGTTTTGGAAAACACGACGACTGACACAATCGGAAACAGGGGCGGGAGTGGAGTTGGTAGCGGCGGCGGCATCTTTAATCTCGGTACTGTCAGCACAAGTACCTCCGAATTTTCGGACAATGAAACCGGTAATGGCGGCGGGTACATGTTGGGTGATTTCTGGGGCAACGGCGGAGCCGTGTACAATCAAGGCGAATTCAACATCACTTCAAGTTCATTCGCCCGTAACAAAACAGGGGCGAATTTTGGCGCAAGCGGCGATGCAAGTGGCGGCGCAATTTACAACGCCGCGGCAGGGCAATTGAATGTGAGCGCCAGTCAATTTGTCGAAAACATGACCGGGATTGGCGGCTCCGTATATGAAGGTGTGAATGGCGGCAACGGCGGAGCCATCGCAAACGCGGGAACACTGTCCGTCGCCGAATGTACATTTGAACAGAATGAAACCGGCATGGGCGGCAGCAATTCGTTTCATGGCGGCGAGGGCGGCAGCGGTGGCGCAATCTACAGCGTGGGCGTCCTGCAAGTGTTGGCGAGTACATTTTTCCAAAACAAGAGCGGCAATGGTGGAGGCAGTAGCGACATTGGCGGAAGTGGTGGCAGCGGCGGTGGGATTTACGCGATGGGCTCTGCGTTGATAACAAATTCCACATTTCATGCCAATCACACCGGCGCGCGCGTGACCGGTCCGGCTGGAAACGGAAGCGATGGATTTGGCGGCGCGATTCAAAGCGACGGGCAGACAACTCTGGTGAACGTGACCATCAGTGGGAATGCAGGCGGCGCGCATCCCAAATCCGGCACCGGCGCGGGGCTGAGTGGAACGTTTACGGTAAAGAACAGCATCATCGCGGACAATTCTCCGGGAAGGAATTGTGTGGGAACCATTACGAATGGCGGCGGTAATCTCCGATTTCCAAAAACAGATGCCTCGTGCGTGGGAACGTTCGCGAATCCGAAACTCGGCGCGCTGCAAGACAACGGCGGTGCAACGCAAACGATGTTGCTCGCACCGGACAGTCCTGCCATCAACGCGGCAGTGGACGCAAATTGTCTTGCAACCGACCAACGCGGCGTCGCGCGTCCGCAAGGCAAACGTTGCGACATTGGCGCGTTGGAATTAGAGCCGCCGACGCCGCCGGCACTGCGTCAGCCGCGCGCAGGCAGTGTATTGAACAAAGCAACGGTTGAACTCAAATGGCGCGCGGCGGAACGCGCAGTGGAATATCGCGTGCTCGTGCGCGCCGCTTCGCCCAAAGGGAAAAAAGTGGTCAACCAAAAAATTTCAACCGTGACGTACACGACACCCCAACTCGGTAATGGAAAATATTATTGGCGTGTCAAAGCGTGCAGTCGCGTGCGCTGCATCGAATCTCTAACGCGCGATTTTGAAATCAACATCGCACCGTAATACGGACAGTTGCCTTGAATTAACGGGACAAATTCCCCATGCTCCGGCACCTTGTGCCATGTAACAATGCGCCCAAGGTGCAATGCTTATGAAGAGTCTCTTGTCCATTTTCGTGTTGGCGAGTCTGTTTGCGCCGTCGTTCATGATGATGACCGCGTGCGCGCCGAACGAAACGCAGCATGAACTACACATGGCGCCCATGTCTGAAATGTCGGCAGAGATTGCTAGCGCGCGCGAACCGATACAGCAAGCGTATCAATTCGCGGTCGCAAACCCAGAACCGTTGAAAAACGTTCCGTGCTATTGCGGCTGCGGGACGCTCGGGCATACCAGCAATTACGACTGCTATATCAAGGACGCGCCCACGAACGGCAAAATTGTGTTTGACGAACACGCGCTCGGCTGCACCATCTGCATAGACATCACGCAAGATGTGATGCGGATGACGCGCGCGGGACGCGCGCCGCCCGCCATCCGCGCGGAAATCGTCAAGATGTACAGTCAATTTGGACCGTCGAACCAGTAACGCCACATTCAACGTTCGCGCGGTCATCGGATTCGATGTTGTGTCGCCGCGAGCGTCGCGTACCGGATGCTTGCGGCGCATGTTGTACACGTGCGTCGGTTCCCTGTTCCAAAATAGATTTGTGAGGAAAAATCATGTCGGGAAAACCCAGATTCGATTGCGCGCATCCTGCGCGCAAAAAGCGCCAACAAAATTCGTCGTGGTTCCTGTTTGTTGGCATCGCGTTAATTGCCGTCGCGCTGCTCGCGTTCATTTGGTTCGCTTTGACGCCGCAACGCGCGAGCAGCGGCACCCCCCAGTTGCAAGTGAACACCGAGCGTTTGGATTTTGGCAAACAGATTTTTGAAAAACCCGTGCATGCGAGTTTCCAAATCAAGAATGTGGGCAGCGGCACCCTCACCCTAAGCGTTCCGCGCTCTGCAACGCTGCTGGAGGGATGCTGACCACCCCAAGTTATCGTCGGTCAGACGATATTGGGTCCCGGAGAAAGCACAACTATTTCAACCGATTTCACGATGCACCAAGGCATGGGCGGACCACACCTGTTTGAAATTCCGCTCACGACGAACGACCCCGCGCAGCCGCTCAAAAAATTACTCATTGCGTCGGATTGGCAGCCGAGCTGAGCGCGCACAACTTTTCATGGGACGACAAGGACGGGCAAACCGCAGTTTGGTTTGCCCGTCTTGGTTGTGCCGCCGTCGAGTGGAAATGGAAACATAACAACGTAACGCACACCCACAAAAAAAATCCGGGGCGCCCGCCAAATCGAAAAACTGATAGAATGGGATGGAATACGCGTGGTGCGCCGATTTCTGTTCTCGTTCAAAATGCAAACGCGTTGAATCCCAGATGGAGAATTTCGCCATGCCGCAAAATAGTTTGGTCACGCGCTGCGAATGGAGCGGCAGCGACCCGCTCTACATTCAATATCACGATGAGGAATGGGGCGTGCCTTTGCACGACGAACAGAAACTTTTCGAGTTTCTCGTCCTCGAAGGAATGCAAGCGGGCTTGAGTTGGATTACGATTCTCCGCAAGCGCGAAAATTTTCGCAAGGCGTTCGATAATTTCGATGTGAATAAAGTCGCGCGCTACAAGGAACGCAAAATCGAAGCGTTAATGCAAGATGCGGGCATCATTCGAAATCGGCAAAAAATTCTCGCGACGATTGACAACGCGCGCGCATTCCTTGCGGTGCAGGATGAGTTCGGCAGTTTCGACAAATACATTTGGAGTTTTGTGAACGGGAAACCGATTCGCAATGAATGGAAAACGTTGCAACAGATTCCGGCGAAAACGCCATTGAGTGAGACGATTAGCAAAGACTTGATAAAGCGCGGCTTTCGTTTTGTCGGACCGACGATTGTTTATGCACACTTACAGGCGACGGGTGTTGTTCAAGACCATCTCGTTTCCTGTTTTCGTTACAAGGAATTAAAAAGGGCGGAATAGAATTCGCCCTTCGTCGTTTGTCTCTAATAAATCGTCCTATCTCGAACTGTGCCGTGAGTGGAATGCGGAAAGAATTTTGTGACTGTCGTTCGGTGATTGAATGACCATCTCGTCAGTTGTCATCGCTACAAAAATGTGGCGCGCGCTCGAAAACGCGCGGTGAGCGCGGGGGAATAATCAATGCTGATTTCTTCGATTACGGTATTGCTTCCCGTTTTATTTGTGATGGCGTTGGGGTATTGGGCAGGAAAAAGCAAGGAAATCACGCGCGAACAGGTGGGCGGCATCAACGAGTTGGTCATTGATTTCGCCTTGCCCGCGTTGACATTTGTTGCTACCGTCAAAACTACGCGCAGTGAAATGTTTGCCCAAGCGCCATTCTTGCTTGCGATTTTGATTGCCTTTGCCGGCGTGTACGGCGCCACGGTGTTGGTAAGTTTGTATGGACTGCGTCACTCACTCGGCGAAGCGGCACTGCAAGCCGCGCTCGTCGCGTTTCCTTCGGTCTCGTTTTTTGGTATCCCCATTTTCAGAGGACTGTTTGGCGAGAGCAGCATCCTGACCATTGCGTTGGCAAGTGTGATGGGAATGGTAACGCTCGTGCCGCTCACAGTTGTCCTGCTGGAGATTCACACACAGCGCGCACAGCAAGACACGTCGCAAGAAATCGGCAAGCTGATACGCGGCGGACTGGTCAAAAGTTTCAAGCGTCCGATGGTGTGGGCGCCGCTATTGGGCGCGGGGCTCGTCCTGTTGGATTTGAAACCGCCGGCGGAAATTGATGCGATGCTTTCGCTCATCGGTTCGGCAACGGGCGGCGCGTCCATTTTTCTCGCGGGGCTCATTATCGCCGCTTACAATATCAAAATCAGCGCCGAAGTGATTGGCAATGTAATTGCCAAAATGATTGCGCAGCCGCTGTTGATGGTCGGGCTCGTCGCCGCTTTGGGAGTTACAGACCCGCTCGCGCGCGAAGGGATTCTCATCTGCGCGATTCCGACGGCGGTCTTTGCGCCAATGCTTGCGCCGCGCTATCATGTCTATGAAACGCAAGCGTCGTCAACGCTCGTGCTTACGGCATTGACGATGATTGTGACGTTACCCCTTGCCATCGTGTTGGTGGGAGCAACATAATTTATGGGACAATCGTCTCTATCTTCTGATTCAAAAACATTTTACAATTTCCAAGCGCATCCGACTGCCTTACAGCGTGACGAAAACGGAACGTGGCATGTGCGGGGGTATGCCGAAGCAAAAGCGATTTTGCTCGGCGATACCACGCAAGCGGGCTTTAGCGCGGAACTGGTGAAACAGATGCCGCTAAAAATTCAACAGCCCGTTTTGTTTCAAGCCGGCGCGGAACATCGCGAACAGCGCGCACAGATTGCAAAATTTTTTACGCCGACGTTTACACAGCAGCAGCACGCGGCATTGATGGAAAAATACGCGGACGCCATTGTGGACGAATTTGTGCGCGCGGGCGGCGGCGATTTGAACAAGATGACCGCGCGCATGGCGCTGGCAGTCGCCGCGGACGTGATGGGGCTCACCAATTCCAACCGCGCGCACATGGCGCGGCGGCTCGATACGATTTTGCACGCCGACATGAACTTTAGCGCCAAGAGCGTGCAAGGCATTGTGCGTTACGTGAACGTACAGTGGAACATGCTGCTGTTTTATTTGTTCGACGTGCGCCCCGCGATACAATTCCGCAAACGCGCGCCGCAGTCGGATGTGATTTCGCATTTGCTCGCCAAAGGTCGCAGCGGCACGGAAATTTTAATCGAGTGCATTACCTATGGCGCGGCGGGCATGGTGACGACGCAAGAATTCATTTGCCTCGCGACGTGGCAAATGTTGGAGCATGACGCACTGCGTCAAGAATTTTTGCGCGGCGACGCGGAAACGCGCTATCGCATTTTGCATGAACTCTTGCGCCTCGACCCGGTGGTCGCGCATTTGCTGCGCCGCGCGGCGAGCGACCTCTGCGTGCCGAGCGGTGGCGCGACCGTAACCATTCCGCGCGGCGCGCTGATTGATTTGCACTTGAACGAAATCAACGCGGACGCGCGCGCGGCGGGCGCGGAACCCCTGCATTTGAATTCGCACCGCGCGCTGGAAAAAAGTGTCCCGCGTTCGCTGATGGGGTTTGGCGCGGGACCGCACCGCTGTGTCGGAGAGTTTATCGCGCTCGCCGAGTCCGACATTTTTTTGCAGCGGTTGATGCGTATCAACACCCTAAAGCTTGTTCAAGCGCCCAAGATTCAACGCAACGAAACCATCAAAGGATATGAGCTGCGCGAATTGATGTTGAGCGTCTAACCGAAAGGAAGCATTATGCGTCGACGCGAAAATTTTTCACTGGTGGACGCCGCCTGGCTGCACATGGATGAGCCGACAAGCATGGCGATGATTGTTGGCGTCATCACGTTCGAGAAACCACTCGAACTGGCTGCCCTGAGAAAACTCATGCGCGCGCTGGTGCAGCGCGTGCCGCGCTTTCGCCAACGCGTGCGCGAACCGCGCTTGGGCTTGGGAGTCCCGCAATGGGAAGACGACCCGCACTTTGACCTCGACGCGCATCTGCATCGCATCGCCTTGCCCGCGCCGCATGACCAGAACGCGCTGCATGATTTGGTCGGCGACCTCATGTCCACGCCGCTCGATTTCACCAAGCCGCTGTGGCAATATCATCTTGTCGAAAACTATGACGGCGGGTGCGCGCTGATTTGTCGCTTGCATCACGCGATGGCGGATGGCTTGGCGCTGGTCCAAGTTTTGCTTTCGATGGCGGACAGCGCGCCGCCCTCCGGCAACGGCACTGAAAAACACGCGCGCGCGTCAAAAAAACCGCGCGAAAGTGTCGTTGACCAAACGCTGCGGCTCGCTCTGCGCGGCGCGCGTTTTGCCAACGCGCTCACCAGCGATTCGCAAATGCTGCGCCAAGCTGCCCGGTTCGGCGCCAGCGGTTCGCTCGCGCTGGGCAAATTATTGTTGATTGGTCCCGATACGCCGTCGTTATTCAAAGGCAATGTCGGCGTCATCAAACGCGCGGCGTGGTCGAAACCGTTGGCATTGAACGACGTGAAATTTGTGTCCAAAGCGTTCGAAGCAACCATCAACGATATTCTGATTTCGTCAGTGACCGGCGCGCTGCGGCGGTATATTGAAGGACGCGGCGAGACGACGCAAGGCATGAATTTGCGCGCGATGATTCCGGTCAATCTGCGCGACGTGAATCAACTTGACCTCGAACATTTGGGCAATCAGTTCGGGCTCGTGTTTCTGGATTTGCCCGTTGGCATTCGCGAACCCACCGCGCGCATGTCGGTGCTCAAAGACCGTATGGATGAAATCAAGGGCACGCCCGAAGCGTTGGTCGCGTATGGCATTCTTGGCGTGATTGGCGCGACGCCGAGCGTGATGGAAAAAGTTATCAATCGCCTGTTCAGTATGAAAGCGTCGGCGGTGATGACGAATGTGCCGGGACCGCGCGAGCCATTGTACTTGATGGGGAGTCGCATCAATGGACTGATGTTTTGGGTGCCGACGCCTGCGAATCTGGCGCTCGGTGTGAGCATCATCAGTTATGCGGGACAGGTGGTCGTTGGGGTAGGGACGGACGCGGGGCTGGTGCCGGACCCGGAAGAAATTGTGAACGCGTTCGTGGAAGAATTTCGCGCGCTCGAACGCGTCGCGTTGCGGCGCGCCACCGCGCAGCGCAAACGACGCGCCAACAAAAAAGCGCGCGCGGCGCGAGAACGCGTTGGCGTCAAGTAAAACTATTGGTTACCCAAGAATCGAATCGAGGGACAATGAAAAATTATCGCGTGAGCGCCGAAAATAAAATCAGTCTGCGCGAACTCGACCCCGCTGACCGCAGTGAATTTTTGGGCGACAAGGACCAAGCCGAAGCTGAGGTCAAACACATTACGCGCGAGTTGGATGATTTGCAAGAACGATTGTACGCGGAAGGCAAACGCGCGATGCTCTTTGTCATTCAGGCGCCGGATACGGGCGGCAAAGACGGAACGATTCGCCACGTCTTTGGCAATTTAAATCCGCAGGGCTGCCGCGTCGCCTCGTTCAAAGCACCGTCCGCGACGGAATTGGCGCACGATTACTTGTGGCGCATTCACGCGGCGATGCCGCGGCGCGGCGAAATCGGCATTTTCAATCGCAGTCATTATGAGGATGTGCTGGTCGTGCGCGTGCACAATCTTGTGCCGCGCGAGGTTTGGGAAAAACGCTACGCCCAGATTAACGCGTTCGAGAAAATGTTGACGGAAGAAGGCACGACGATTGTGAAATTCTTTTTGCATATCAGCAAAGAGGAGCAAAAAGAACGCCTGCTCGCGCGCGTGGCAGACCCGACGAAACATTGGAAGTTCAACCCCGCCGATTTAAAAGAACGCGCGTTGTGGGATGAATATCAGCGCGCGTATGAGGATGTCTTGAACAAGACGAGCACTGCGTACGCGCCGTGGTACGTGATTCCTGCAAATCGCAAATGGTACCGCAACGTCATCGTCGCGCGGATTGCCCATCAAACGCTCAAGGACCTTGACCCGCAGTATCCTGAAACGAATATAGATTTTTCCAATATCGCGATTGAATGAAAAATCTGACGCGGCGCACCGCGTCAGATTTTTTTTATGTGACGGAATATCACGAGCGAAACGAGTACGCCCAGTGCGCTTGCGGCACCGAGCGCGAGGAAAAACGGTGACTGAACATTGCGCGCGGGCTGGAGTGAAATCGCGCGCGCATTCGTTTCGTCCACCGTTCGCACACTCACCCCGTGCTCTCGCAGGAGGAACGCGACGAGCTGCCAATACTCTTGCTGTGTCAGCGCACCGGGCGATTGATACGGCATCCGCGTACTGACAAAATCAAACAACGCTTGCGCGTTTTCGTACCGGGTCAGCGTGTTCGCGCCGACGAGCGCGGGCGCGAAATTTTTCGGCAAAGTGAAACCTTCCGGCGGATGACGCGCGCCGTGACAGGTGGAGCGCGCGCAATCTTGGTGTTCCACATCCCACTGCGCGCGCCATTCTGTAGAAAGCCCCTGTCCCTTGTCGCCGTGACATGCCATACAGCGATAATAGTACAACACCGCGCCCGCGTCCGCTTGGGTATTTCCCGGCGCGGGCGGCGTCATCCATGCCGGAAACATTCCACCACCCGGCAGTGGTGTGGGCAAACGCGTTGGGCGAGGAGTGGGGTTTTGTGCGTGCGCGACGGGGGCGCAAAAAAGAAATGCTCCAACAAGAATGAGTACAAAAATTCTCGTGAGCATTCCAAAACCTGCCGCTGCTTTCAAAAAGCTTGTTTGAAAATTTTTTGAAAGCATCCTCTACTTGACGCCGCGCAAACGCGGGTCCACGATATCGCGAATCGCATCTCCAATGAGATTCCACCCCAGCACAAAAAACAACAATGCCATGCCGGGATAGACGACAATGAACCAATATTTGCTCAGGTTCGTTATCCAGTTGCGCGAGAGCGCGAGCATTTGTCCCCAATCCGCGTAACCGAGTTCCGCGCCCAAGCCGAGAAAACTCAACGCGGCAAAGGAAAGGACATACGTTCCAATTTCCAGCGACGCGACGACAATGACCGGAAAAATGGAATTTGGCAGAATGTGCCGCAAGAGAATGCGCCAATCGCGCACGCCGAGCGAACGCGCCGCGAGGACGTACTCGCGTTCTTTGGTGGAGAGAATGTCTCCGCGAATCAAACGCGCATAACCCATCCAGCCAAACGCGACGAGCGCGATGATGCCCGTGTACAAGCCGCGTCCGAGTTTTGGCTGGAGCACCGCCGCGAGGGTGAGCGCGGCGATGAGAAACGGAAACGCGAGAAAAATTTCCGTGATGCGCATGAGAACATCGTCCACCCAGCCGCCAAAATACGCGGCGAGCGAACCGACGGTGAGTCCGATGACGAGCGCGAGTGCCACAATCAACAGCCCCGCCAAAAATGCAGTGCGCGTGCCCCACACCACGCCATAAAAAATATCGTACTGTCCTTCGGTCGTCCCAAAAGGATGTTCCGCGCTCGGCGCTTGCGGTTCGGACTTGAAACCGTCACGCGGAATAATATACGCATCGCGCGCGCCGGCAGGGGGGGGGGCAATCACCGGCGCAAAAACCGCAATCGAAACAAACAACAACACCAGAAAAATTCCGACGATGGAAAGCGGATTGCGCGTAATCTGCCGCAGCATTTTTGACCATTCGGAATTTTGCCGTACGACGGTGCGCGATGCGGGTGAAAAGGAAAGGGTTTGTTGTGCCATGGGAAGGAGATTCGAGACTGGAGACTAGAGATTTCGCACTCGGTTCGGAATGACAATCTCTAGTCTCTATCGGAAATAGACCGGCTTGGGATGTACACGATTCAATGCAGAATCAAATTTAGAGAATCATGTTAAGCGTGTTACGCGTGTCAAAAATCGTATTCCCGTTCAAATCTTGTATTTATGAAACGCGTACGCGCGGGTCCAAAAATCCGTACAACAAATCTACGACGAGATTCGCCAATACGAGCAGTCCCGCGCTAAACAGCGTGATGCCCAAAACCGAAATCACATCGAGGCGCAGCGCGGCGTTGGCGGCGAACCAGCCCATGCCGCGAAAATTGTAGACCGTCTCGGTGATGATGACGCCGTTGAGGAGCCCGATGAAAATGAGTCCGCCGAGCGTGGCGATGGGAATCAACGCGTTCCGCAGCGCGTGCGTGTTGATGACGACTTTTTCTTTGAGCCCTTTGGCGCGCGCGGTGCGGACATATTCTTGATTCAAAACATCGAGCATGGACGTGCGCGTTACGCGCACAAAGACTGCCCAATTCAAAAACGCGAGAGTGATGACGGGGAGGAACAAATGACGCAGTGCGTCGAGCGTTACATCCACGCGCCCGTTCAAGAGCCCGTCCACCGTGAACATGCCTGTCACCTGACGAAACGATTCATCATTCACAATGCGCTGCATGTCATCGGAAAGACGCCCCGGCGGAAACCACTGCAAGTTCGCGTAAAAAATCATCAACATCAACAATGCAAAGACGAACGACGGGAACGAGGTCCCGACCATCGAAAAGATGCGTGCGGAATGGTCAATCGCTTTGTCGCGATGCACGGCAGCTTGCACGCCAAGAAACACGCCGCCGACGACGATTGGAAGGATGCTCAAGAGCGCGAGCTCGAGCGTCGCGGGAAAGTAATAGAGAATCGCTTCGGTGACCGGACGCTGCGCGGTGCGCGACCAACCGAGGTCGCCTTTTGCCACTTTGCCCATCCAATCCGTGTACTGCTCCCAAATGGGTTTGTCGAGTCCGTACTTGCGAATGACTTCTTTGACCGCGTTCGGATTTTTGGGCACATCTCGCACATACAGCGCGGCGCGTTCGGCAGGGTCGAGCAGCTGGAGAATTCCAAAAATCAAAATCGTCACGCCAAAGAGAATGACGGGTAAAAAGAGCAAGCGGCGAATGATATAGCGCGTCATGGTTGAAAAAAGGGCGTTGAATCCAAGGACAAAAAACGTTCTGCCTCACATTCAACGCCCGCTGGTTTGCTTTGAGCGGGACAGGGGTTTCGGGCTCCACCAAAACCCCCGCCCGTGACAAACGTCGGAGCTAGCGTCAACCGCAGGGTCAGCAATCCCTCCGGCAGCGACTAGAGCTGCGTTTGTCATCACGCTCACGATGTGAAGGAGACCCGACAGGTTTTGCGCCAAGAGGTAATTTGCCGAGTGCGATGTCTTGCGCGTATGGTAAGGTCAACGACTGCTCCGGAACCCTGTCAAGTCTGGTGTCTTAATTGCACGTTCCGTCCCAACCGCCTTGTTTGATAACCCAATCTTTGCTCATGCCGACGGACCAGTAGCCCGCCATCAATTGCAGCCACGGGGCAAACGGACGATTGAGCGTGATGGTCACGGTGTTGTTGGCATCGTCGGCGGTGATGGTGTTCAAGATTTTTTCGCACGCCGCTTTGAGACCGCTCGCGGGAATGCTGTTGATGTCTTCGGGTGTTTCGCTCATGCCTGCTTCTTGCGCGGCAAGGTCTTTGAGCGAAGGCAAGCCAAACAGCGGCTGGTAGTACAAGTTTTGCGGACCGTCGGTGCGGTCTTGAATCAGACCGCGCTGCAGCGAGTACGCAATGTCCGATGCTTTGAGTTCGCCGCCTTCGTGGAACTGTACGCCTTTGCGAATGTGGAACGTATAGGTTTTGCCATCCGACGAAAGGTCCCACTTTTCGGCAAGCCATGGCACGACTTGCGTCACGCTGTCTTTTTTCAACCACACGAGCGGGTCATAGATATTTTGCAAAACGCCGCCGCCGAACGATTCATAACTCCAGTTCGGGTCAAGGGTTTCTGCATCGCCGAACGTGATGTAGGTGAATGTGTCAGGATTCTTGGCGTCCGCCGCTTTGGCGTACTGATAGAACCAGCCGCAGTCGCACGAGTACGATGGATTGTAATAGAACCCCTGCACCCACGGTTGGAAATAGCGACGCGTAAGTCCTTGCGCGAGATACAGATGAATCGCATTGTCGTACACGAATTGTTCCAAACTTTCGTACAACTTTTGTCGTTCTGCCGTGTCGGTCGCGCTCACTGCCTGGTCAATCATTTCGTCAACCTTCGGCTGCAAATCTTTTGGTACGCCCGAACCGTACGTCCCGTAGGATGCGAGGAAGGGGACAACCCAGTTGTGCGGGTCGTGATAATCTTCGCCCCAACCGATGGTATAGACCGGCAATTTTTGCGCGGTGCGTTCTTTGAGGAACACGGGCCACGGCAGCGCAAACACTTCGATTTTGAATTTCGGATTCACTTGCTCGATGTTGCGTTTGATGATTTCCGCAATGATTTGACGCGTGCTGTTGCCGGTGTTGTACGTAATTTGCATGTAAAAGCCCGCGTCCCACA
>JAKOPZ010000159.1 GCA_029778615.1 Chloroflexota bacterium
CTTACGTCCGCGCCGAGCGCTTCCATCGCGGAAATTTCCGCGTCTTGTACGAGCGCGCCGGGGAGAGTGGATTCAGCCATTTGTCTATCTTGTCATTGCGAGGAGCGCGGCGATGGAGTTCATCGCATGCGACGCAGCAATCTCAACGCGAGTTGCATCATGCCGCCGAATTTGAAAATCATGCAGCCAAACTCAAGTCCATTCGCAAATTCGGGGTCGTGTTGCTTGCGCCAGCGAATATATTTTTAGGACTTTCGCTTGTCATTTCGAACGGAGTGAGAAATCTCGGTTTTTCCACTGAGATTTCTCGCAAAGACGGCTCGAAATGACAACTGAGCGAAAGTCCTGATTTTTCTAAATCATCTATCGCGCGTTATTTGACTTGAGAATTTCCACAAAGGAATAACACGCCGGCACACCTTTTCCACCGGGCAGCGGATTTAATACCACGAGCTCTATCGGTGTTGCCTCTGTTGATTTCAAAATCTTGTCGCGCTCGGTTGCAGTAATTTGAGACAAATCCAAATTGAATTGAATTCGGTTTTGCGAATCCAAGTTGTTTACTGTATTTCCCTGCTCAATGAGGTTCATGTATTCATTCAACAATGTCTCTGTGCCGCCCAGCATGACGAGTGTGTCGCAGTCTCTGGTCTCGCCCCAGGCGCTCCGTTGAACGACGCGATAAAATCCTTTGAGTTTTCCAACACCCACCACATACCCGTTGTATCCATCACCAACTTGCATCAAACATTCATCTTCGCTGCATCCGCTTATCAGTGTGCCGTTCAAGACCGGTTGATTCATCTGCGCGCGTAATTCCTGTTGCAGACGCGCTGCCTCTATTTTCAATTCCTGAGTTTCTTGTGTCCGCGCTGCCGATTCTGCCTTGAGGTCAATGATGGTCTGATATAGAGTAATTCCTAATGCAATGCCAATGGCAGCAGCGAAAACAATAAACCCAATGCTCGCTTTCATAGACCTGCACTATGCCTACCGAATGTGCAACACTGTTGTCATTAGGACAAGTTGCACATTGGGATATAAGCATGTCAACGTCTCCGTCGCGACGTCCCAAACAGCGTTCCCATCAACCCGCGCGTAATTTCTCTGCCCGCCGTGCTGGCAACGCCGCCGAGAATTTGATTGAACGGATTATTTTTCGCCGCGCGTTCCGCTTCTTTGCGCCGCAGTTCTTCTTGACGCGCTTGTTCCTTTAACACGCGCTGCTGTTCCTTTAATCGCCGTTCCTCCTCACGTGCCGCTTGTGCCGCCGCTTTGGCTTGCGCCGCTTCCAATTTTTTCTGTTCCGCTTCCGCTCTCTTTTGGTCTGCTTCACCTTGTTTCGCTGCCGCTTCTGCTTCTTTTTGCAAGCGCGCTTGTTCTGCCGCGTGCGCGTTGCCTTCCGCCTGCGCTTTGAGAATCTCGTACGCGGATTCGCGGTCCACCGCTTGTTCGTACACGCCTGCGATTAAGGAATTGGCAAGAATCGCCGCGCGTTGTTCGGGCGTAATCGCGCCGATTTGCGAACACGGCGGCAGAATCAGCGCGCGTTCGGTAATGCCCGGTGTCCCTTTTTCATCCAAAAAAGAAACGAGCGCTTCGCCGACGCCGAGTTCCAAAATGGCGGTCTCAATGTCGAGATTCGGATTTTGGCGAAACGTTTGCGCGGAAAGTTTGACTGCCTTTTGGTCGCGCGGCGTAAAGGCGCGCAGCGCGTGTTGGACGCGATTGCCGAGTTGTCCCAATACTTTGTCGGGAACATCAATCGGATTCTGCGTGACAAAAAAAACGCCGACCCCTTTCGAACGAATCAAGCGCACCACTTGTTCGATTTTGTCCTGGAGCGCATCGGGCGCGTCGCTGAACAACAAATGCGCTTCGTCAAAAAAGAAAACGAGTTTTGGTTTGTCGAGGTCGCCGACTTCGGGCAAATTCTCAAACAATTCCGCGAGCAGCCACAACAGCATCGTCGCATACACTTTTGGGTTTTGTACCAATTTGTCCGCCGCGAGGACGTTCACGATGCCTCTGCCGTTCACGTCAGTCTGAATGAAATCGTCGAGATTCAACGCGGGTTCGCCAAAAAATTTATCCGCGCCTTGTTCTTGCAACTCGAGCAGCCCGCGTTGAATCGCGCCGATGCTCGCGGGCGAAACGTTGCCATATTCCGTTTTGTATTCCGCCGCGTTATCGCCCACATGTCGCGCCATCGCGCGCAAATCTTTTAAATCGAGCAGCAGCAGTCCATGGTCGTCCGCGATTTTGAACACGATGCTCAACACGCCGCTTTGCGTGTCATTCAGGTTCAACAGCCGCGCAAACAAGAGCGGTCCCATTTCCGAAACCGTTGTGCGGACGGGATGCCCTTGTTCGCCAAACACATCCCAGAACACAACAGGATTGCCGCTGGCTGCCCAATCGGTGAGACCCAATTGTTCCACGCGCGCTTGAACTTTTGGGTTGCTGCCCGCGGGTTGGGTGATGCCCGACACATCGCCTTTGATGTCGGCGACGAATACGGGAACGCCGATGCGCGAAAAATTTTCTGCCATCGTTTGCAGCGTCACGGTTTTGCCTGTGCCCGTCGCGCCCGCGATGAGCCCGTGACGGTTCGCCATACGCGGATACAAATAAATTTCGTGTTCGCTTTTAGAAATATAAAGTGGTTCGGTCATGGGAAAATCTCTGGGAAGGGTAAAGAATGAAGAATGAATTGGAGTGAACGTTGCGGCGAACGTTCACTCCCGCGATTATAGAGTATGCGGAAACGACTGTCAAAGAAAAAAACCTACGAGGTCTTGGAGACCTCGCAGGTTTTTAGCGGCGCGGCAGCCCAATCAACAGCGCAATTGGTCCAATCAATAACAGCCACATCGCACTCTGCAAACCGAACGCGTCTGCGATGGCGCCCATCACCGTCGGCGTAATCAGAATCGAAAGATTTGCCAACGCCGTAATCGCGACGACCATGCCCGATTGCCCGGGCAGCGCAGAAAACGTGCGCCCGCGCAAAATGGCAAACCAACCCGCCGTACTAAAACTCACGAGCGCGATGAGCATATATTTCGCCCACACAAACGGCACGAGCAAAAACGCGACATAGAATGCAATGACGACAAACGATGAGAGACGCAGCACACGAATTCCATTCACGCGTTCCAAAAGCGGAATGAGCAAAATGTTGCCGACGAGTCCCACGACGGTAAACACCGCCGACGCGAACGCGGCTTGCGCGAAATCCACGCCGACGACATCGTGAAAATACAGACCCGTCACTTCGTACAATTTGTCGAGCATCAAGTCTGCGAGTTCGGTGAGGAGGACGAAACGAATCAATTCGCTGCTGCGGAGCGCGGCGAAAAAATCGCGCAGCAGTTGGCGCGGCGCGATATGTTCATCCTGCGCGCCGTCGTGATGATTGAATGCCACGCGCCACACGAGCGCCACGTACACGCCCGCCGCGCCCGCGAACGCCAAGTACATTTCGCGCCAGCCATAACCGACGCCAATCGCGAGCGTCGTGAGGATTGGCGCAATCATCACGCCGATTTCGCCAAACAGCGTCCAGCGCGCCATTGTGTGTTCCGTGCGCGCGGGATTCAAATCCATCAATGTCGCTTGCGCCATATTCACATAACAGCCCGACGCCACGTACAAAATACAAAACGCAATCAGAATCATTGCGTAGGTTTGACCGAAGGCAACCAACGCGAGCGCAAACGTCGTCGCCAAAATTCCGCCGCGCACGATGGCGCGACGAAAACGCGTGTCGCCCAAAATTCCGATGAACGGTTCGAGCGCGATACTCACGAGACCGGGCACTGTCGAAAGCAGACCGATTTGGACGTAATTCAACGCGAGGTCATTTTTTACGAGCGGCAGCGTCGCGCCGTACAAACCATAAATCAGTTCGTCGAGCAACTCTATCGCATAGAGCACCATCACCGTGAACGCAATCGGTTTGATATTCAGTTTAGCAAGCATGAGAAAACTCCTGTTGTCGTTAGAGATTGGAGACTCGAGATGAGTGGTTAGACAACAGGAGGCGCGCGGGCGTGTAGAGACGTTTCGGTGAAACGTCTAGAGGCGAGGCAAGATCAACGGGGAGGATGAAAAATGTCGTTAGACATGCGCGTATTATAAATGCACAAATATATTGCTCAAAAAAATCCATACGCGATATTGTCTATGCTATAATGGCGTGCGTTACAGATTCGCGCCCGGAGAGTGATAATCCAATCTCCAATCTCAAATTTGCGGAGCCAAGATGCCCACAGGTTCATACATTAACGGAAAATGGTTTCACCCCAACTCTGACCGCCTCGTCAAAAACATCAATCCCGCCGACCCCAAAGACATCATTGCGGAATTTCCCGCCGCCACCGCGCAGGACGCGCAGACCGCGATTGACGCGGCGCGCGCCGCGTTTCCGATGTGGAAAAATACGCCGGGTCCCGAACGCGGGCGCGTCTTGTGGCGCGCCGTGAATCTCGCGCGCGAACGCCTCGACGAAATCGCGCGCACCATGACGCGCGAAGAAGGCAAAGTGTTAAAGGAAGCGCGCGGCGAAGTCTTGAAAGGCATTTCACTGCTGGAATTTTTCGCGGGCGAAGGATACCGCATGCACGGCAAGACGATGCCGAGCGAAGTGCGCGACACGTTTACGTACACCATTCGGCGTCCCATTGGTGTGGTCGGTCTGATTACGCCGTGGAATTTTCCGTGGGCACTGCCCGTTTGGAAAATCGCGCCCGCAATGGTGGCAGGCAACACGATTGTGTTCAAACCTGCGGAAATCACGCCCGCCACCGCATCGCTGCTTGTCGAAATTTTTCAAGAGGCGGGACTGCCGCCCGGCGTTTTGAATATGGTTGTCGGTTCGGGTTCCGTCGTCGGCAACGCGATTGTCAACGCGCCGGAAACGCGCGCCATTTCTTTTACCGGCTCGAATGAAGTCGGCAACGCGCTGTATCAACAGGCGGCGAAACTGGGCAAAAAAGTGACGTGCGAAATGGGCGGCAAAAACGCGGTGGTCGTTTTGCCCGATGCGGATTTGAACAAAGCCGCAACCGCGATTATCGGCGGCGCGTTCGGTTCGACGGGACAACGCTGTACGGCGACCTCACGCGTCCTTGCCGCGCCGGCGGTGAAAAACGCGCTCGTGGAACAATTGCGCGAACGGGCCTCGAAACTGCGCGTGGGTCCCGGTTTGGATGAATCCTCCGACATGGGTCCGGCGGTGGATGAAAAACAATGGAAGACCGACCTCTCGTACATTGAAATTGCCAAAAGTGAAGGCGCGCAGTTGGTGACGGGAGGCAGTGTCCCTTCCGTCACAAACGGCGGTTATTTTGTCGAGCCGACTATTTTCGATGGCGTGACGCCAAACATGCGAATTTTCCGCGAAGAAGTTTTTGGTCCGGTGCTCGCAGTGGGCGCGGCGGAGACGATTGACCAAGCGATTCAATTTTCCAATTCCGTCGAGTACGGTTTGACCACTTCGATTTTCACACAAGACATCAATAATGTCTTGCGTTATGTTGAAGAAGTGGAAACGGGCATGGTGCACGTAAACGAACCGACGATTGGCGGCGAAGCACAATTGCCGTTTGGCGGCACCAAAGCCACCGGCGTCGGCGAACGCGAAATGGCGGAAGAAGGTCTCAACTTTTTCACGGAACTGAAAACCGTGTTTATTAACTATGGCGGAACCGGCGAACGAAGTATGATTCGCTGACAAGATAAAAGCAAGGGAACTAGAATCCTTCCTTTATCGTTTTATTAGTATTCCCATTTGCATTGGAAACCATTCACCCGGTACAGATAATTCTCCAAGGAGGAATTTCGTGCAAGGCAAGCAACAACTATCTATTAACCTCGTCATTGTGGGTCTGGTCGCCTGCGGGCTAACGCTCGCACTGCTCGGATTGGCGATGCCCATCTTTGAAGCGTCCGCGCAGACCGCGCCCACCGCTTCGACGATGACCAATCCCCTGACAGCTTTGACAGTTCAAACCAGTACGGTGCAAGGACTCAAAGTTCTCCGCATCGGCGAAGACATTTATCCCGATGTGATGGACCCGCAAAAATCGTCCTTTGTCAATGAAATCGCCGCGTTGTCGCTCGCGTACGAAGGACTGACGACGATTGATGCCAAAGGCGAAGTGCATCCCGCGTCAGCAGACCGCTATACCGTTTCGCCCGACGGCTTGGTCGTTTCGGTGCATATCCGCGATGGCTTAAAGCGCGCGGACGGCACACCCATCACTGCCAAAGATTTTGAATACGCACTGCGCCGCGCGGTGGACCCGCGCGTGGACGGCAAGCAGTACGTGTCGCTGTTGTTTGACCTCAAGGGCGCCATCGAACTTGCCGCGCTCGCGCCGGACGCGCCAGCCGCTGACATTGACAAAGCATTCGCCGAGTACGGCGTCAAGGCAGTGGATGATTCCACTTTGGAGCTCACGTTCACGCGTCCCGTTGCTTCATATTGGTTGTATATCGCTTCCATGCCGGTTTTCTATCCGGTGGACCAAAAGTTGGTTGAAAAGGACCCCGAAAATTGGTGGAAGAATCCGGCAAATCACAACGGCAACGGTCCTTTCAAATTTGCAACCATCAGCGGCACCGAATCCATTTCGGATACGACCGAATTGACGCCCACCGAAAAAATCACGTTTGTCCCGAATGAAAATTATTGGCAGGGCAAACCGAAACTCGACCGCATCGAAATCACGTACAGCTCTGACAACGAACAGGTGTTGAAAGACTACGAAGCGGGCAAACTGGATATTGACGCCAGTCTCGTGCCCGAACTGGTGCCGCTGGTCATTTCCAACACCAACATCGTCAGCGACTATTTGCATTATCCGGCTGCGGAGACCGCCGCGTTGGCAATGAACAATACGCGCAAACCCTTTGACGACCGCAATGTGCGCGTCGCGTTTTCGCAAGCGCTCGACCGGCGCGGGTACATTCAAGACCAACTCGGCGGCATCGGCACGCCGTATACGCGCTGGATTCCGGCAGGGGTGCCCGGCAGTCAAGCCGTCAAACCCGGCGTGCCGGATACGGATGCGTCGTCTGCGGTCAACACCTTGGTCAACAACGGTTATGCGGCAGCGGACAGCACCGACGAGCATCCAAAGGTGGACTGCGCGAAATTGGGTGAAATCAAATTCACGTATCCCGATTCGCCGGTCAACAAAGCGCGCGTGGACTATATCAGCAAAAATCTGAGTACGGTCATCGGCTGCCCGATTACGCCCGACCCGGTGGCGGGCACTGAATTTACCTCGCTCACCAAAGATGTACGCACGAATCCGCAATTGTCGCTCCAGCGTTGGGTGCAAGATTATCCGCATCCACAAAACTGGCTCTCGGCATATTGGAAGTGCGGCGCGTTCTCGGC
>JAKOPZ010000160.1 GCA_029778615.1 Chloroflexota bacterium
CACCGCGCGGTCGGGCGCGCGTTCGGGAAAATCCAAAAATTCAGACAACTTGCTATACGCGCTCGTCAACTGATTCGCCACCGTCGCTTGGCTTTTGTGCAAACGCCGCGCAATCGCCGCGTTGTCCAAACCACGACAGGTCAACTCGACCACGTCGCGTTCCGCGCGCGTCAACTTTTTCTCTACGAATTCGCGCGCCCGCCGCAAAGCATCCGCGCGCGCCACTTGTTCTTGGCGCCGCAGTGCTTCTTCGGGGTCGTCCAATTCGCCAAACACCGCGAGCAATCCTGCCGAATCGGTCCAGCGCAAAACGGAGACAGGCACGAGCCAGATTTGGTCTTGCGAACGCGCGTGCATGCGCTTTTCACTCCCCGGCGCCCAGCCCTCGCTCATCAAATGCCACACACGGTCATTCGCATCAAACAATAATTGCGCGACCACCATCGCCATCACGCCCATTACTTTGCGTCCGCCCGACACGCACAAATGCACCGTGCGTCCCTGCCGTTTCGCCTCGCGCACTTCACGATACAATGCGCGCTGCAAGGCGCGCATGTCGTCGTCCGCGCGAAAATCTTGCACCGCGCCGCGTTCGTCCACAATCGGCGCCGTTCGCAATATCACGCGCGGATACACTGTGCCGTCGAATTCGCTCGCCACGCGCGCCATCGCTTGCAATACCGCGTCATCGGCAGTATAGACAACAACCACTTGGTCAATCACGTAATCGCGCGCGAACAATTGGTCGAGCGCGAGCGTCACCACTTGCGGTTCGCTGCCGAGTGTGGCAATCAAAGTGTGCGCGTTTTGTTTTGGTCTTGTTTTTTTCACTGTTCACATCCACTCAATTCGGGACTCGGCTCATCCGTTTATCCGCTTTCCTCATCCGTTGGCAACTGTTCCCTCGCATTCTCATACAACTCCACCATCCTCCGCGCGTGTTCCCCAATCGTCTCGCGCAACGGCGCGGGTTCCAAGACCTCGCACTCGTGTCCCCATTGGCGAATCCAGGGAATCATTTCCAGCGTGTCGCCCACCTTGACCGTCAATTCGCAAACCCCGTCGTCACGCACAACCAGTTCTTGCGATTCGTGCCACACATTGTCTTGGACGCGCTCCGCCGCGTTGCCCGTAAAACGCAAACGCACCGTTTCCAATTGCCCCTTGCCCCAATTGATGCCCCACGCGTTGCCCAGATAGTGCTGCACGTCGAAATTCGCGCGCACCTCGAAATGTTCGGCGGTCGGCGTCACGCGCTTGAGCCATTGAATCTTGAATGTGCGAAAATCACTGCGCGTGTGGTCAAAACCCATCACGTAATTCGTGTACATCGAAGGTTCAATCATGTACGGGTCAAACTTGCGCGCGCGGTGCGGTTCTTTGCGCGTGTACAAATACACGCTCTGGCGCTCTGCCCACGCACGCGTCAACGCTTCCAGATTTTGCACATATTCGCGCGCGGCTTGATTCTGTTTGCGCTTGAGTTGTTCCGAAGTCGCAAGGATATGCTCGCCAATCACGCGCGCGCCGCCGCGCATCGCCGTCCCCAACTTTGCCAGCGCATTCACTGCGTGCGGATTGGGACGGTCGCTGTGGCGCGCCAACAAACGACATGCAATAAACACCGCCAGCGCTTCGTCCTCATTCAATTTCAAATCGAGCAAATACTTGGTGCGGTCGAGGCGCACCCGCTTGCGCTCATCCCATTCCAGCGCGAAACCGCCTGCATTGAGACGTTCCAACATCCGCAAGATGGTGGAACGGTGCCTAATTTCGCACCGGCGCGCCAATTCGGCTTGCTCGATGAATTCGCGC
>JAKOPZ010000161.1 GCA_029778615.1 Chloroflexota bacterium
GCGCGTGGACTATATCAGCAAAAATCTGAGTACGGTCATCGGCTGCCCGATTACGCCCGACCCGGTGGCGGGCACTGAATTTACCTCGCTCACCAAAGATGTACGCACGAATCCGCAATTGTCGCTCCAGCGTTGGGTGCAAGATTATCCGCATCCACAAAACTGGCTCTCGGCATATTGGAAGTGCGGCGCGTTCTCGGCGCGTTACGGCTATTGCAATTTGTTCCTCGACCAGATTCTTGACCAGGCAGATGCGACAGCTGACATGGACCAGGCGCTCAAGCTGTACGAACTGGGCGAAGACTTGCTGATTCAAGATATTCCGGGCGCGTTCTTTTACAATCCCGAAAATCTTCAGCTGGTCAAGCCCTATGTCATTGGACCGCAAGACAATTTATCTTCGCAGGACGCCGGTTGGGCAGGTCAGTACGGTCCCGTTTGGGAATACGATATTGACTTGACGCGCGTTCCCGCGACGTATCCGAAAGAATAAGGGAGTCGGAAATGAAACTTGTTACTTTCGTCTCCCTGTTCGCAGTGCTCGTCTTGTTTGGCGCCGGTTTCGCCGAATCGCTAAATGCAGCGCCGAGCATCGAGACTGTGTCTGCTGTTCCATATGTCGCCGTTCCGAACGCACAAGGTTGCAGTGGACAACCGACCGTTCAGTACGGCTATGCCAATCCCCCCGTCATCAATGCGGGACAGGTGACGACGCTGTACTGGGGTCTTGTCGGCAATGCGAACGCCGCATACCTGCAATATCCGAACGGACAGCGTCAAGGCATCGGCACACCCGGTTCCCAGCCAGTGAACCCCACGCAAACATCAACCTACTATGTTGTCGGCGTGTGCGGCGGGAATCAACAGCTCTTTCCGATTACCGTCACAGTCAACAATACGCCGGGCTGTAATGGCACGCCGCAAATGAACGGCTTTACGGCGAATCCGCAAACAGTTCGAGCGGGGCAAGCCAGTACGCTGTCGTGGGGTCCGGTCTTGAACGCGCAGTACGTGCAGCTCTCTTCGCAAAATCAAGGCGGCTCGGGTGTTCCCGCGCCGAGTTCGATTCAGGTCAATCCGAATCAAACGACGACGTACTATCTGACTGCATGGTGTCAAACCAACACCGCGCAGCTGCAAGTGACGGTCAATGTTTCCAATCCTCCGCCGCCCACTCCGCCGCCAGCCGGAAATCGTATTACGGGCATTTCAAAAAATGGCGGCTTGAGCAACAAGAATCAGTTGACCATTACCGTAAATTACTTTTGGAATGGACAGGACGCGCCCGCCAATATGCAAGCGCGCGCGTTCAATGGCGCGGGACAGCAGGTGGGGCAATCGAACGCAACGCGAATTGACCCCAACAAGAATTTTTACGCAAACTTGCTGTTCAAGCCATACCCGTCCGGTGTAACGAGCGTAACCGCCTGCATGGTCGGCAGCAGCGGCACCGAACTCGTTTGTCAAAGCGCACCGATGCAATAGAAAAAAACCCAAGTCGAAAATGACTTGGGTTTTTTTTTGCGAGTTCAAGTATAATTCGCAAGAATATTATTTTCAGGACTTGCGCTCAGATGTCATTTCGAGCCGTTCCCTCAATGCTTCGGAACATGCTTTGCGAGAAATCTCAGTGGTACAGTGCAGGATTTCTCACAGAGTTTACCCCGAAGGATTGAGGGGTTCGAAATGACAAGCGCAAGTCCTAATTTGAAAAGTGAGAAATCGCATGGACTATCAACTCTACATCAACGGCAAATGGATTGGCGGCGGCGAAACCACGCCCGTCTATAATAAATATGACGATTCGCTCATTGGCACGCTCCCCACTGTGAATCAAGGTCAATTGGACGAAGCGATTGCGGCAGCAGAACGCGCGGCGAGTGTGATGGCAGACATGCCCGCGCACCAACGCGCGGCGATTTTGTTTCGCACCGCGCAATTGCTCCACGAACGCAAAGAAGAAATCGCGAAAACGATTGCAGCGGAAGCAGGCAAAGCATTAAAGTTCGCGCGCATCGAAGTGGACCGTGCGGTCAGCACATTCACCATCGCGAGTGAAGAAGCGAAACGCATTCACGGCGAAACGATTCCGCTCGACGCCGTTCCTTCGGGGGAAGGATATTTCGGATTTTATGTGCGGCGTCCCGTCGGCGTCGTCGCGGCGATTACGCCGTTCAATTTTCCGCTCAATCTCGTCGCGCACAAAGTCGCGCCCGCGCTGGCGGCAGGCAATTCGCTCGTATTGAAACCTGCCGGAACGACGCCGCTCACGTCCGTGAAATTGTGCGAAGCATTGCAAGTCGCAGGTTTGCCGCCCGGCGCAATCAATTTGATTAACGGTTCAGGACGCACCGTCGGCGAATGGCTCGTGACTGACCCGCGCATTGCCAAAATTACCTTTACGGGCAGCGTTCCCGTCGGCGAACATATTTTGTCCGTTGCGGGCATCAAAAAAGTAACGCTCGAACTAGGCAACACCGCGCCCATCATCGTCGCCCCCGATGCCGATTTGGAAACGGTCGCGAAAAAAGCCGCCGTCGGCGCGTATTACAACAGCGGGCAAGTGTGCATCAGCACACAGCGCATTTACGGCGAACGCGCGGTGTATGAACCATTCACCGAAAAATTCGTTGCGGCGACAAACGCGATGGTCGTGGGCGACCCGCTCGACGAACGCGTGGATGTGGGTCCGATGATTGCGAAAAGCGAAGTGGAACGCGTTTCGGAATGGGTGAACGAAGCCGCAGCGGGCGGCGCACGCATTTTGACCGGCGGCAAACGCGAAGGCAACGTGTACTATCCGACGGTCATTGTGGATGCGAAACCGGAAATGAAAGTGGTCGCGGAAGAAGTGTTTGGTCCCGTCGCGTCCGTCATTCGCGCAGATTCATTCGAGGACGCGTTAGAGCAAGCGGACAAAACATCGTTCGGTCTGCAAGCATCCGTTTTTACACGCGACATCAATCGCGTTTTTCAAGCGATTAAAAAATTGAACTTTGGCGGCGTCATCATCAACGACGTGCCGAGTTTCCGCGCCGACCACATGCCCTATGGAGGCAATCGCAACAGCGGTCTCGGACGCGAAGGTGTCAAATTTGCGATGGATGAAATGACCAATATTCAAATGGTCGCGATAAAACTGAATTGATTTGTCTCACTCGCGCAGCAAATAAAAAACACGCGCCGCCAAAAATTTCGGCGGTGCGTGTTTTTTTTGCGTGATGAACTGAAATGCCAAGGGCGCGTTACTTTATCGTCAGTATTGCAACTTTTCCATCCTGAACGATGGCGGAACTGTTGGAATATGTTCCCGCGCCGAAACCACTGACGGTTACGGTAAACGTAACGATGCCGCCCAAGTCTTGAACATTGCTTACCCGAAACGTCGTTCCGACTGTTTGCGCGAGTTGGAGATTTGAGCGCAAGTCATCTTTACCAATGCCGCTCGTCGTACCAATCGTGTACACAACGTCATCGCTCAAGTACGACAACGCGGTCTCTACATCATTTTTCGCGAGTGCATCAAACACCGCATTGACCATCGCGACACCTGACGCATCGGACGCAGATTCTGCGGTGGGTGTGGCGTTCGGCTCATCGGTTGCTTCAGCAGTCGCTTCGGTTGTCGGTTCGGCAGTCGCGTTCGATTCGTCCGGTGCGGAAGTGTGTTTTGCCGTCCACGTCGTCTCCGTATCCGTATCGCCGCAGCTCGTCTTGCCTTTGATGGCAAGCGTCCCCGACGCGGCATTGTTGGAATCAAACGCGCCCGCAAACGTGAATTGCGTTCCACTGCTGTTGGTGAGAGTAAATGAGAATTTTTGATTTTGAATCGCGCCATCGTCCACTGACGTGCCGTACGCGCCGCCGACGGAACAACTGCCGCTGCTGATAGAGTAATTCAAATTCGCATACGTGATGGCATCGTTCTCGACGGTGAATTGAATCGGGCTCTCATCCGCGCTTGCCCCTTCCCAATCGCCCGCCAGCGAATTGAAATTTTTTGTTTCGGTTGGCTTGGTCGCTTCGGCGGTGGGAACAACACTGTTCGCGCCGCTCATCGGCACGGCATCTGCGGGCGCTTGAATCGAGATATTCGCGTCGTAATCGGAAATTTGCACGTCGAAGGTAAAGGAACCCTTGTCATTCGCATTCGCTTTCGAATGCGCGTCAAAATTGAATTTAATATCATGCACGTTTCCATCCGGGCAAACGGTGATGGTAAATTCCGCGCGGTCAACGGTTTCGAGCGTGAGCGTTTCTTCATTCAGCAATGCCGATTGTGCGAGTGCGGGATAGACCGTATCGAACGCCGCGCGGCTGCCTGTATACACATCGCACGTTTGACCATTGCGCGTTTCCGTGCCGGTTTTGGAAAACGCGTTTGCGGGATACGTCGTCCCCGACATGGGTTGTACCAATTCGTGTGGAGAAAATTTCGTGTTGGCAGCATCTTGCGCGGGAATCTTGTACCAACGCGCTTGCGTTTCATTTTCGAGGGTGCCGCGCAGGAACAGTTCGTCGTTTACGCGGGTGAGTTCCAATTCCGTGCTGTCTTGAGCGAAACCTGAAAACACCGCAATCAACGAAGCAAGCACACCTTTGAGTTGATAATGCAGGTCTGCGCCGTTTTGCTCGCCCTCCATTGTAAAGATATTCGCCATCTGCGGGTCTTGCCCGGGCGCGGGCGTATAAGGCAATTGAAAAAAGAGTGGGCTGACGTTCGCGACGGCATTGAGACGAAATGCTTTGGCAGTGGTGAATTTGGTCAAAGCGTTTGGCACCGCGTTGGCTGTGTTACCGGATGCAGGTGCCGTCGTTGCGGTCGCTGTCGGCGCATTCGTAGGCGGAACGCTGGTCGGCGCGGCAGTTGGCGGAACCAGCGTGGGCACCGGCGTCGGGACTGACGTGGGGGTCGGACTGCCGCCGCAGGACAGCAGCGCGGCAGCGCTTGAAACGAGCACGAGGCATACAAACAGAAAATGTGACTTCATTTAGTGGACTCCTTGGGCTTGATTATAAACAATATTTGCAGATATACGGGCTGCGGACGCGCGAGGTAACAAACAGGGGCTTGACAAAATTCATCGCTTCGCTATAATAGTTCCGTCGCAAATTTAGTCGCGACTAAATTTTTTACCCAAACGATTTAGTCTCGGCTAAACTCTAAATTTGGAGCCACTAATGCCCAGCGCCTCCGTACAAAATTATCTAAAGGCGATTTATCAATTACAGGAAACTTGCGAGACGGTGACGACCACCGCGCTCGCGCAGCATCTCGACATTTCCGCCGCGTCCGCGACGAACATGATCAAGAAACTCGCGCGGCTGAAACTCGTCCGCCACTCGCCCTATCACGGCGTCGAACTCTCCACCGCCGGCGAAAAAATGGCGCTCGAAGTCATCCGCCACCATCGCCTCATTGAACTCTTTCTTGCCGAAGCGTTGGGCGTGCCGTGGGAAGCGGTCCATGCCGAAGCGGAAAAAATTGAGCATGTGATTTCCGAAGACCTCGAAGACCGCATTGCAGATTTTCTCGGCGACCCCGGGCGCGACCCGCACGGTGACCCGATTCCCACCAAAACGGGTTTTGTCGAACGTCCGGCGTATCAATCGCTCTTTGATTTGAATGCGGGTCAATCGGCGGTTATTCGGCGTGTGAGCGACCAAAATCCCGATCATCTCAAACATTTCTTCAAGCTCGGACTCATTCCCGATGCCACAGTAGATGTTGTCCAGCGCGAACCGTTTCAAGGTCCCTTGCGCGTGCGCGTCGGTTCGGGGAGCGAACATACGTTGGATGAAACGCTCGCGCGTTCGATTTGGGTAACTCTTTCCGCAACACAGAAAAAATTATTCAAGGCAAAAAAGTAAAACAAAGGTGTCGGTATGGCAAACACAGTACAAACGCCGGGCGTGAGCAACGCAAGCCCACCCCGCGGCGATTCGCAAACCGTGCTGGCGGCGACGGCGGTATTGGAAGGCAAAAGCCAAAAAGGATTTTTCGCGCGGCTGCTCCCGTTTTTGGGACCCGCGTTCATCGCGTGCGTCGCGTATGTGGACCCCGGCAATTTTGCAACCAACATTTCGGCGGGCGCCCAGTACGGGTATTTGTTGATTTGGGTCATTGTCGCGAGCAATCTGATGGCAATGTTGATTCAAGCCCTGTCCGCGAAACTCGGCATCGCCACCGGAAAAAATCTTGCGGAAGTGTGCCGTGACCAATTCCCACGTCCCGTCGTGTGGGCAATGTGGGGCGTGATGGAAGTGATGGCGATGGCGACCGACCTTGCAGAATTTCTCGGTGCCGCGCTCGGATTCAATTTACTCTTTGGCATCCCGCTCTTTGAAGCGGGTCTGCTCACCGCGCTCGCAACCTTTCTCATTCTCTCGCTCGAAAAGCGCGGCTTTCGTCCGCTCGAAGCGGTGATTACGGGATTCGTCGGCGTGATTGCGCTGTGTTATGTGATTGAAACAATTTTGGACCGTCCCGATTGGGGCTTGATTGGGTACCACATTGTGCTGCCGCAATTTCAAGGCACAGAAACGATTTTGTTGGCGACGGGCATTCTCGGTGCGACGGTGATGCCGCATGTGATTTTTTTGCATTCCGCCTTGACGCAAGGACGCATCGTCACGCGCGAACCCGCGCAATTGAAAAAACTCTTTCGGTTTGAATTGATTGACGTACTGGTCGCCATGGGACTGGCGGGTTTTGTGAACGCGGCGATGTTGATTATGGCGGCGTCCACGTTTCACGTGAGCGGCTTGACGAACGTGGGTTCGATTGAAGAGGCGTACAAAACGCTCGAACCCTTGCTCGGCGTCGCGGCGAGCGCGGTATTTGCGATTTCGCTGCTCGCTTCGGGTCTGTCCTCTTCGACAGTCGGGACGATGGCGGGGCAAGTCATCATGCAGGGATTTTTGCATCGCAAAATTTCCGTGTGGCTGCGACGGCTCGTCACCATTTTGCCTTCGCTCATTGTGATTTATCTCGGACTCGACCCCACGCGCACGCTCGTCATTTCGCAAGTCGTTTTGAGTTTCGCGTTACCGTTCGCCGTTGTGCCGCTGGTGATGTTCACACGCCGCCGCGATTTGATGGGCGTATTGGTCAATCACCGCTTCACCACCATCGCCGCCGTTGGTGCCGCGACACTTATTATCGGACTCAATATCTATTTGTTGTACCAAACCATTCTTGGAAGCTAGAGACTAGAGATTAGAGATTGGAGACTCATCACTCTGTTATTTCGTCTCACCATAAATGCTTAACACCGGCAATAGAATTTTGCGAAAAACGAGTCTATTTCGCAAGAATCGCGCTATGAAACTGCAAAGCAACTTTGGTGAGATGGAATAGGAATGACCCGTACCCAATCTCTAATCTCCAATCTCCAATCTCCACCATGTTCCAACATCTCCTCGTTCCTCTTGACGGTTCGCGTCTCGCCGAAAGCATTTTGCCTGTCGTCCAAACGTTCGCCCGCGCGTTGGATGCCACCGTCACCTTGTTGCACGTAGTCGAACCTGCACCGCCCGCGAGCATTCACGGCGAGCCGCATCTTGCAAATGCGGAAGAGGCGCGCGCGTATCTCGAAAACCTCGCGGCAGTCCTGCGTACGGAAAATATCAACGCCGACATTCATATAGATGTTGCCGAAGGTGGGGATGTGGTGAGAGCCATTTTCGCGCACGGCGGCGAACTGCACGCGGACTTGATTGTCCTCACAAATCATGGACGCAGCGGTTTGAAACAAGCATTGTTTGGTTCCATCGCGCAGCAAGTTTTACAAAGCGGCGAAATTCCTGTGCTGCTCGTCAAAGCGGAACAAGCCGTACCGCCCGCGCCATACGCGTGTCAAAATATTCTTGTGCCGCTTGACAGCAGCGCGCTGTACGAAAAAGCGCTGGACGTGGCAGTCGCATTGGCGCGTGCGGTGGGCGCGACCCTGCACATCGCGCTCGTCGTACCTACAATGCGTACACTCTCGCCCGAACGCGCCGCGACGGGCACGTTGTTGCCTTCCAGTACGCGCGCCGTTTTGGATTTGGCAGAAAACGGCGCGGCGGAATATCTGGAACAAAAACGCGCGCAATGGCAAGGCAGCGGCGTAGAAATTCAGACCCAAGTTTTGCGCGGAGACATTCCCACCCAAATCGTCGCGGCGGAACAGCAGAACGCCGCCGACTTGATTGTGATGGCAACTCACGGACGCGCCGGACTCGACGCGTTTTGGTCAGGCAGCATCGCCCCCAAAGTCTTGAACCGCGCGCACGCGCCGCTTTTGCTGCTGCGCGTGAGGGGAGAAGAACCAGTACGTTAAAAGCCATAGTAACGATTTCAATCGTTCCACCGACTCGGACGAACGAAGCGATGGAGTGCATCGCACGTCACTACGATTTACTCTTATGAACGACAAAATCACACGACGAAAATTTTTCCAAGTAGGCGGCGCAACCGCCTTGAGCATCGCAGGCACAGCCGCATTGATTGACGCCTGCGCGCCCGGTACGGAACGCTCGCCGCAGCGTTCCCTCCCCGAACCGCAGCGTTCCGCGCCCGCGCCAACGCCAACACACGCGCAGCACACCGCGAACGGCGATGCAATGTTCATGCCCGGATTCGTGGGCGAAGTGAATCACGCGGCGAATGGTTTCAATCCAACGGACATTCTCACCGATTTCGATTACGGCACCGTGAGCACACTGCCGAATGGCCAAACGCTGCGCGAATATCGCATCAACGCGGTGACAAAAATGGTCGAGGTCGCGCCGGGCATTCAGTACGAAGCGTGGACGTATAACGGACGCGTGCCGGGTCCCACCATTCGCTGCACCGAAGGCGACCGCATCCGCATCGAATTTGTGAATGGCACCGCGCATCCACACACAATGCACTTTCACGGCGTCCATCACGCGAACATGGACGGTGTGTACGAGCCCGTTCCCGTTGGCGGAACATTTGTGTACGAATTCGACGCCGAACCATTTGGCGTGCATCAATATCACTGCCACGTGTTTCCGCTCGCGGAACACATCGCGCGCGGGTTGTATGGCGCGTTCATCGTGGACCCGAAAGAAGGTTGGGAAAAGGCGGAACATGAATTTGTGATGGTGCAAAACGGGGTGGACATTGATTTCGACGGCGCGAATGATTTTTACGCGGTGAACTTTATTCCGTTTCATTACGACAAACATCCGATTGTGATAAAGCAAGATGCGCTCGTGCGAATCTTTCTCATTAATATGCTCGAGTACGACCAAATCAATTCGTTTCACATTCACGCGAATTTTTTCCATTACTATCCGACAGGCACGAGCCGCACGCCGAGCGAATACACCGATACGATTATGCAAGCGCAAGCACAGCGCGGGATTGTGGAATTCAAATACAAGTTCCCCGGCAAATACATGTTCCACGCGCACAAAACGGAATTTGCAGAGCTCGGCTGGACGGGCGTGTTTCAGGTGGAGGACCGTACAACATGACCATTCCAAATGTCACGGCGAACGAAAACCCGCGCGCGACCGATACGCTAAAAACAATCGGACTGTTGCTCATTCCGATTCTTTTGCTTGCGGGCGTCATCGCGCTGTTTGTGTTCACGAGCGGCGCGGGCTTGAATGTGGAACCTGCCGCGCCGATTGAAAGCGTACAGTTCGAGCGTACCGTGTTAAAGCCGAGCGTGATTGAATTGCAAATCCAAAACACATCGCCGCAAGACATCACGCTCGCGCAAATCAACATCAACGACAGCATCGTTCCGTACAGCGTGACGCCGAGCGCGACGATACCGCGTCTCGGCAGCGCGACGATTACGATTCCGTACCCGTGGGTGCAGGCGAATCCGTACACGATTTCAATTTTTTCGTCGAACGCGATTCCGTTTGAAACGACGATTGGCGCGGCAGCCGAAACGCGCGGCGTGGACGCGAATACGCTTTTGAGTTTCACACTCATCGGTTTGTACGTCGGCGTCATTCCAATTTTTCTCGGCATCTTTTGGTTCCCCGCGCTGCGGCGTTTGGGCGCGCGCGCCTTCGCGTTTTTGATGGCGCTCACAGTTGGCTTGCTTTTGTATTTGGGGATTGACGCGACGAGTGAAGCATTGGAAATCGCAGGCGCATTGGGCGGACCGTTTCAGGGCGTTGGACTCGTCGGCTTTGGAATTCTCGGCGCGTTCCTTTTGCTGGAAGCCGTTTCCGCGCGGCAAAATCATTTAGGACGCAGTGAGGCGCAGCAGCGCATGGGCGTGGCGTTCATGATTGCGATTGGCATCGGCTTGCACAATTTGGGCGAAGGACTTGCGATTGGCGCGTCGTACAGCGTAGGCGCCGCCGCGCTCGGCGCGTTTCTCGTCATCGGTTTCATCATTCAAAACATCACCGAAGGTCTCGGCATCATCGCGCCGATTGTCAAGGACAAACCGCAGTGGCTGAATTTTGCGCTGCTCGGACTCATCGGCGGCGCGCCCGCGATTGTCGGCGCGTGGATTGGCGGCTTGAGTTATTCCGCAGTTCTCGCCACCTTGTTTCTCGCCATCGGCGCGGGCGCGGTGCTCCAAGTCGCGTATCAAATTTCAAAAATGATTTTGCGCGACAACACGAAACGTCCGATGCCATTCACGTTGCTCGCGGGCGTTTTGGCGGGAATGGCAGTACTGTATTTCACCGGAGTCATCATCAAATAAAGAGGCAAACCTAATGTGCAACACTTTTGTCATTTCGAGCGGAGCGAGAAATCTCGCAAGGCGCGAATGAGATTTCTCGCAAAACTTGTCCCGAAGCATTGAGGGAACGGCTCGAAATGACATTTGTCCCGCGAAAGAGTTGCACATTGAGTAGGCAAACATGGACGATACAATTTTTCGGATTTTGATTTTGGTTTTAATGGTCACGGCGTTGAGCATCTCGGCGTACTTTCGCCGTAAAGCACAACGCGAAGGGAGTGACAAAATTGACCGCACGCAAGAAGGCGTGCCGTTGATGCTCGTGCTGCGGGTCGCGGGCTTGGGACTTTGGTTGAGCGTACTCGTGTACGTTATCAATCCCGCGTGGATTCAATTCGCCGCGCTGCCGATTCCGGACGCGCTGCGTTGGTTCGGGTTCGCACTCTCGCTCATTGCCCTGCCGTTGATTGTGTGGATGTTTCGTTCGCTCGGCAGCAACATCACCGACACGGTGCAAACGCGGCAGAACGCGCAGCTCGTCGTGCGCGGTCCGTACAAACACATTCGGCATCCGCTGTATTCGTTTGGCATGTTGTTTTTCATCGGGCTGATGTTGATGGCGGCGAACGCGTTGATTATTTTCTTTGGCGCGGTGGCGCTGACGATGCTGCTTGTGCGTACTCCAACGGAAGAAAAAATGCTCGTCGAAAAATTTGGGGACGCGTATCGCGCATACATGACTCGGACGGCGCGCTTTATTCCGGGTGTCTTGTAAATGAATCTCACCGCGCGCACACGTGACATCCAAACCGCACTCGGTTTGGAAATCTTTAACGTCAGTTATAACATTGGCGAAGGAATTCTCGCGCTCGCGTTCGGAATCGCCGCTGCCAGTCTTTCCCTCGAAGCGTTCGGTCTCGACAGCATCATCGAGGTCACCGCAGGCGTGATTTTGATTTGGCGGTTAAATGTCGAACGACGCGGCGGTGATGACGAACAAGTAGAATTGGTGGAACACCGCGCGGAAAAATTCGTCGGCATCACGCTCCTCGCGCTCGCGGCGTACATTGTCTTTCAAGCCGCGTACACATTGTTCACCCGGCAAGCGCCCGATGCAAGCGTCGCGGGAATCATTCTCGCGTTCGCATCGCTAATCATCATGCCGCTCATCGCGCGCTGGAAATTGCGCCTCGCCGAACGCCTCGAGAGCCGCGCGTTGCGCGCCGACGCGTTCGAAACCATCGCGTGCGCGTATCTTTCGTTCACACTGCTGCTCGGGCTCGCCGCGAATTATTTTTTCGGCTGGTGGTGGGCAGACCCGCTCGCCGCGCTCGTGATGGTGTACTTTATTGTGCGCGAAGCGCGGGAAGCGTTGGGCGGACAAGAAAATGGAGAGTAGAGACGGGAGATTGGAGACTGGAGATTGGAGATTCTGGGATAGTAGTCAGGACGCGTAGGATAGTGCCTTGTGCGCGCTTGTGTCGAATCTGACGCCCACAAGGGGCTATACTACCCCAACTGATGTAGGAATTTGCTCTAGTCTCCAGTCTCTAGTCTTTCTGTATGTCCTTGCACACGCATTCGCATTCGCACAGCGCGAACGTGAACGCCCGGCGCATGTTACTCGCGTTGGGCATCACGCTCGCGTTCGTGATTTTTGAAATCGCGGCGGGGCTTGTTGCCAATTCGCTCGCGCTGCTGACCGACGCCGCGCATAACGTGACGGATGTCATTGCGCTCGCGTTGAGTTGGTATGCGCTGCGGGTTGCCGCGCGTCCCGCGAACGAAAATAAAACATTCGGCTATCACCGCGTCGGGATTGTCGTCGCGCTCATTAACGGATTGTCGCTCGTTTTGATTTCGCTGTTTATTTTTTACGAAGCGGCGCAGCGGCTTTTGAATCCGCTCGTCGTCGAGGATTCGATTTTGATTGGTGTCGCGGCGATTGCGTTTTTTGTGAACGCGGGAACAGCGCTTTTGGTTTTGCGCGGCAGTGAAAAGGACTTGAATCAACGCAGCGCGTTTTTGCATCTCGCGGGCGATGCGCTCGCCACGCTCGGCGCGTTTGTCGCGGGCATCGGTATCGCGCTCACAGGGTGGAATTGGCTCGACCCGCTCGCGAGTATTTTGATTGCGGTTTTGATTTTGTGGAATGTGGTGGGCATCGTGCGCGAGGCGCTCGACATTTTATTGGAAGCAACGCCGCGTGATGTGGACGTGCCCGCGTTGGTGCGCGCAATCAAAAATGTGCGCGGCGTGCGCGGCGTTCACGATTTGCATGTGTGGTCACTGGCGCAAAATCTCCGCGCGCTGTCCGCGCACGTTCTGACCGACGATGTTACAATTAGCGAGGGCGCGCAAGTGCAGCGTGAGGTGAACGAACTTTTGCACGAACAGTACGGTATCGCGCACGCGACCTTGCAACTGGAGTGCGTGGGCTGCGAACCGGACGCGCTGTATTGTGAATTGGACGGGCACTCGCACGGAGGCAATCATGAACACGCGTGAAAAATTATTTTTGCTGTGGGCAGTTTTGGCAAGTGTGCTTTTTCTCGGCGCCGCATTCGTCGTTGGACAAATGCTTTTGCCTCGCTTTGCGGACACGGCACAGCTGATGTATGCCGCTGAAATGGAACCGGGAGCAACGGTACTTTACCAATGCAGTCGGGCGGCGAAACAATGCGCGCCCACCAATCAAGCCGCGCACTATGTGGAATTTGCGAATGCGGCGGGTAACGGCGCAATCGAAGACTATACCCTCCTTTGGGTTACGCACGATACGCCTACCGAGTGGCGCGCGTTTTCGCCGGTCAGCACGCATCTTGGCTGTTTCGTGATGTGGCAGCCAACGGTGGAGCAATTTCGAGACCCATGCGGCGGCGCGGCATGGGCGCGCGATGGCAAATATGAATTTGGTCCTGCCCCGCGCGATTTAGATTCCTTTCCCGTACGCGTCCAGAATGGCGCTGTGTTCATCGAATTCAAATTGGTGCGCGGAAAAAATATCAATTAAGCGGAAACCCGGAGTTAAAGCATGGACGAATGTACGCATCTCGACCAAATTAAAAATGTAAAACCGAAAACGCGCGGCTGTGAAGAATGTTTGCAGATGGGCGATACGTGGGTGCATTTACGAATGTGTTTGACGTGCGGACACGTCGGCTGCTGCGACCAATCGAAAAACAAACACGCGACAAAACATTTTCACGCGACGGGGCATCCCATCATTGAATCGCTCGAACCCGGAGAGGATTGGAGATGGTGTTATGTGGATGAGGATGTTGTGTAGGGAACGCTCGCCGCAGCGTTCCCGCTCGCCGCAGCGTTCCCGCTCGCCGCAGCGTTCCCGCTCGCCGCAGCGTTCCCTCCGTGCGCGGAACGAAACGGCGTTCGTTCCCTACAATTTCATTTCGCGTTCTTTACATGTTTGTTAAAAAACGCGACGACGCGTTGATTGAACAGCGTCCAGCCGGCGCCGATGAACGCGTGCGCTTGACGCGGATACGCATAAAATTCCACATACTTGTTGTTTGCTTGCAATTCATCGCGAATCGCTTCCGACCACGCGGGTTCCACCGTCGTATCAATCTCGCCGATGTGAATTTGTACCGGCGCGGTGACGTACTTGAAAAAATGGATAGGCGAAACGTCGTGAATCAATTGCGGATTGCGCGACCAAAAAAAATATGAATCGGTTAAATCCGCATCGCCCTGCCCCACTCCACTCAATCCGCCTGTAAATCTCCGCACGCGCACATCCGCGCTCACGGGCGCATACAACACATGCGCTTTAATCAAATCACTCACCACCATCGCGCGCGTCGTGACGCCGCCGCCCATCGAATGCCCCCACATGCCAATTCGTTTCGGGTCCGCGTACGGTAATGATTTCACCGACGCCGCCGCGTTCAACGCATCAATCATGTAACCCGAACGAAATACATTCAGACCATTGTCCGAACGCGCGTACCCGCGAAAATCGGGACTGATAGTAAGAAACCCATTGCGCGCGAGAATGTCCGCCGCGCGATACGTGTCGGAACCTGTAACGTACTGCGAAGGCGGAATATAACCGTGATTCAGAATAATCACGGGAAAGGGTCCTTGCCCAAACGGCACGTGCATCAATCCGCTGATGGTCAAACCGTCGGAAGGAAACGTAATGTACGTGCGCGTGTACGCATCGGTGACGGTAATGGTGTTCGTGATGCGAATTTGCCCGCCGCGATATTCGCGTGCGCGCAAGCCATCAATCGTCACCGCTTGCAAATCGGGATGAATCGTCGGCGTGAAGGTTGGCGTAGGCGTGTTGGTGCGCGTTGGGGTGAAGGTTGGGGTGAAAGTTGGAGTAAAGGTGTTCGTCGGTGTTGCCGTTGATGTGGGCGCCGTCGTATTTGTGGGCGCGCTCGTCGCGGAGGGAATTGCTGCCGCGAGGGTGGCGACGGGCGGCGGCGGCGGCGGCGCGGGAGACGCGCACGCGGCGAGAGACACAAACGCGAACGCGGCGCAGACGGCAAGAATTATTTTGTTTTGCATACGCACTCATGAACAAGGCAAAGCGGAGCGGCTTTTTTCTAAAAAGAATTTTGCAGGATGTTTAATATTTTTTCGCGGACTCGTGGATGGCTGCGCAAATTGCGATGAATGGGCGCGGGCTCTCCATCACGCATCTGCACATGGGCGCGAATCGCACCGCGTCCGCCAAGCGCGACCTCAATCTCGTGCTGTTCGATTACGGTATCATAGCGCGCCGCTGCGTTCGGAATCGTACACGCGCTGTGAACGGAAACTAACAAATCGCCCAAACTTTTTTCGCGTATGAACGCGGGGCGATTTCCCAAATTCACCACCGCGCGTACGCGCACATCGCCTGCAAGGTTGAAATAGGCAATCTCGCGCGGCATCGCGCCGGGGCGATTTAGCGCGCGCAAAAATTCACTCTGGGGATGAAATTGTTCGTACGCGGCATCGCGCGATGACGCGCCAAACAATTGTTCGCGCTGCGCTTGATGCAGCGTTTTCATCGCGTGCCGCATTTCTTGGATGTCGTCCAAATCGGCTTTTGGAAACGCGGGATGCAAATGCGAGAGCGCCGCAAACACAAGCGGCGTCGGAAGCGGGTCGAGCGCGGCTTGAATGTCTACGCCTTGATGCGGCGTGCCCAACATAATCACGCGCGCCACATTGCCGCGATAGCGCGTTTGAAATTCGTCCTCCGTTTGGCAAGAGAGATAGTAACGCGCGATGAGTCCGCCGCTCGAATGGGCGATGATGGTGATTTTGGAAGGACCGCCGCGTGCCGCGCTGTCGCGTGAGAGTTGCTCCACTGCCGCCTGCCGCGTTTCCGGGTCGGCACTGTCCGCTTTGTCAAGCCGATGCGCGATCGCGCGCAGGTCGCCTGTGGCGTTGTAAATCGGCGCGCCATTCCCCTTTACATAGCCGTAACTAAAAAGACGAATGAGCGCGGGGTCAAAGCCGTGTGCGGCTAAAAATTCGGGAAAGCGGTCTTGGGCATCTGTCCAGTTCGCGGGCTGTCCGTTAAAGCCGTGAATGAGCAGGATTGGCAGAGGAATCATTTTGCACGCGCGACGCGCGAAAGTTATTTCAAATTTGCGTCAAAAAATTTCAACACGCGCGCGTAAAATTCCGGACGCGCGTTTTCGTTAAACGAATGTCCCTGCCCTTGATAATCAAAATATTCAACCGTTTTGTTGGCGCGCTTTAATTGGTCGCGAATCGCGCGCGACCATTCTTTCGGCGTCACCGTGTCCGCCGTGCCGACGTGAATGCTCACGGGCGCGTTCACCCGGTTCAAAAAATTTATCGGAGAAATTTCGGCGCGGAATTTGGCATCGTCGAGCGCGGCAATGGTGGATTGAATCAAGTCCTGAGTGACGCCGGCGGGTTCGCCGCCGAACGGGTCCATGAACATGTCTTCCATGTTGGCGCTGATGGGCGCGTACAACACTGCCGCATCAAACACATCGCTCACCACCATCACGCGCGTGGCGATGCCGCCGCCCATCGAGTGTCCCCACAAGCCGACATGCTGCGCGTCCACCTGCGGCATTTTTTTCAGCGCGTTCCCCGCGTTGATGGCATCGGCAATCCAACCGCTGAGAAATAAATTCAGCCCATGGTCCGATTCCATATAGCCGCGCAAATCGGGCACGAGGGTGATGTAACCATGCCGGGTCAATTCGAGCGCGGGCGCTTGCGCGTCGAGACCGCGCGTGTATTGGTCGGGCGCGACAAAGCCGTGCAAAAAAACGACCGCCGGAAATTTTCCGTCGCCGCGCGGCACATTCAACAGTCCGCTAATTTTCAAACCATCCGACTCGTACATCACAAGCGATGTGGTGAACGCGTCGGTGGCGGTCAATACTTGCGTTGTCCGGATTTCGCCGCTCGTGTAGGAACGTTCCGCCAAACGCGGCAAGGTCGCATCGAGCAGCGCGGGTGCGAGCGTGGGCTGCGCGACAGGTATGGGTTGCGCGGTCGGCGTGGCGGGTATTGCAGTGGGCGACGGTGGTGGAGGCAGAGTTGGTAGAGGGGTTGGCGTAGGCAGAGGCGCACACGCGTTGGTGACAAGCAGCAGGATGCCGCAGAAAATGAAAACGAAACGCATTGTGAAGATTTTCAGGTCGCCGCAGGTTAGGTTTCCGAAAACGAGTGTTCGGGCAAGATTTTATACGTGACGCGCACTTGCCCCGGACGCCGCGGAAATTCGTACTTGCCGTGATATTTTTCATTGAGCGCGCAAATCATTTCATAGCCGCCCTCTTCGGTTTCGTCCACCACGCGCCCGCGAATCAAAAGATATTTGTACGGGTCGTCCGCCGTAATGGTCATGGCAACGACCGGATGTTTTTTCAGAATCTTGTCTTTGACGCGCCCGCGCGCCGTGTTGAGAATAATGTGCGTGCCGTCCCAATCGAACCAAATCGGTGACACCTGCGGCGTGCCGTCTGACAAGACGAGTGCGAGATACGCGAACGCTTTGGTCTCGCGCGCAAAAAATTTCAACTCGTCGGCAGAAAATTCAACCATAACAGCTGACTCCTAATCGGAAAAAATTTGCGTGGCGACAATGCGCGTGCCGTCCACCGAAACGCCGAGCGCAATTCCCGTTTTGGCAAAATGCGGATTCAAAATATTGTCGCGATGTTCGCGGCTGTGAATCCAACCATCCACAAATTGATTGGCAATTTCGTCCGCGCCGTAACGCGAATACACCGTCAACGCCACCGGCACCACCAAACCTTGATTTTTGATTTCGGCAATATTTTCGCCCGCAAACAAAAATTCGTACTGCTGCCCGCGTATCAAATCTTGAAACGCAACACTGCCGCGCTGCGGATCATCGTGTGAAAAATACGCGCGGCGAATCATATCATTGCTGCGCGTTTGCGCGACGACGGCAAGACTGCTGTCGAATTTGAGGATGGGCAAATTGTTGACGGCGCGTTCATGATTGATGCCGCGCAAAATCAATTGCACAATCGCGTTGATTTTTTCATTTGGCGCAGCGGGCACATCGGGCGCGGGCGTGACCGGCGGACTCGACGCGGCAGCGATGCGGTCAAACCACTGCCCGATGCCCGCGTCGTTTTCTGTCGGAATCACCAGTTCAATGCCCACCGGCGGATTTTCCGGGTCAACGGCGAGCCCGGGATAGCGGTCTTGATTCGCCGCAATCAAATCACTGAGCGCAACTTGGTGAGCGAGCGCAATCTGCGGCAGCGAATCGCCCGACTGCACGATGTACGTTTGCGTGCCGCCGCAACTCGCGAGCAAAAAAAGCGCGTTCAAGGCGAGCGCGGCGCAAATCAAAATCCTCTGATACAATTTCGGCATTCTCACACAAGGAGTCCCATTATGGAGTGGCTTTTGCTGATTCTTGCCATCGTCACCGAAGTTGCCGGCACATCGCTTTTGAAATATTCCGATGGGATGCGAAATTTATTTCCCACGCTCGGCTCACTCATGTTGTATCTCATCAGTCTCGCGCTGCTCGGACTTGCTTTGAACAAACTGGAGGTGAGCGTCGCATACGCTATCTGGTCGGGGCTCGGCACCGCGCTCATTGTTATCATCGGCATCGCGTGGCTCGGCGAAGCAATGACATGGACAAAAATTTTATTTATCGCGTTCATCGTGATTGGCGCGATTGGTTTGAATTTGACCGGCGAAGCGCACTAGAGACAAAGGACGAATAACAAAGGCAAAGTATTCGTCGTTCGTCGTCCGTCGTTCGTCCTTTGTCAAACGCCAAACGGTTCTCCCAGCATCGCGTACGCGCTTCCGCCGAGATGGTGTAACGGTTTCACGCTTTCGTCCGCGAGCGTCCACCGTTCGCCGTCAAACGCGTGTTCGTCTGCCGACGCCGCAACAATTTCTGCAAGAAACAAAGTGTGATTCCCCGCGCGCACGGTATCCACTACACCACATTCCAAATGTCCAACACATTCCACAATCAACGGCGCGTTGACTTGCTTGGCTTCGTACAACGTCAGTTTGTTAGCGAGGAATTTGTCCACATCCTCACCCGACGTTTCAGAAATCTTTTTCACCTTTTCCAGCAACGGACGCGGCGGAATGTTTAACGCAAACTGTCCGCTCTTGATAATCAAATCGTGTGTGAATCGCGCGGGAAACACCGCAAGCGCGACCATCGGCGGGTCGTTGCTAATGTTCGTCACCCACGCGGCAACGAACACATTCCCCTTGTTTTTGAATTTTGCGGTGACAAGCGCGATGGGTCCGGGTTGGAGGAGGCGCGTGGCGCGGGAGAGATCGAGTTCGAGTTTGGACATTTCAAGACGGTGAAACTGAAACTCATTGCTTTTCGCAATGAGTTTTTTATTGTGACTGCTGGCAGTCACAATATTGAATATTGCTTTCCTATAATACCCGCACACTGATGAACATTGTTGGAAAAAATATAAAGCGTGTTCGTGAACGCAGAAATATTACTCAAGACCAGCTGGCTATCCGTCTCACCACATTGGGATGGAAAGTTGGCCGCTTTCTCATTTCCAAAATAGAACGCGGTGAACGCCAAGTAACGGATGTTCAAGTTACGCTGATTGCTGATGCGCTTCAAGTGAGGCTCAAGGAATTGTTTGGACGCGAATAATGATTTCCGATTCCAGCGCAATTCAAAAAATTCTTGATACAGCTACAACACTCATTCAACAACTTGATGGTCAAGTTTTGGATGTCCTTGCTGTTTCCAAACCGCCCGATTTAGAGTACGCGCGTCACCTTGCGTTGGTCATTTCCAAACTTTCGCCGCTGATTGGAAACATGCTTGAATATTCGCTTGTGAGTATTCTCAATCAACACGATTGGTCGGCATATCGCGGCAAGTGGAAAAGGCAAGACCCTGGATTTCCAGATACAATTTTCAATTGGGATAATCCTATCAAGCCGGGCATCGAAGTTAAAACATGGTTTCCGTTGGCGACGGAAATCACCGCGCGCTTTCGCGATTCGCAAACCTATTTTCTGCGAGAACAAACGCGTGTTGCAATTATCGCGTGGCTGCCAGAATTTTTATTGTATGGCAAACCGAAACTTATTGGTGTTTTTACAGACACCGCTTCAAGTTTGGCAAATGCACGCGACAAACATTATCACAATCCGCCCGACTATATCATCCTTGAACCGGAAGATACGCGTCATCGCACGGTAAATCTGCAACAAACCAATGTCATCGGCTACAAATTTCAAGGCACAGCAAAACAACTTGCACAAGCGCAACGCTTTGTCTCAACGTGGGGCGAGAGTGGTAAGCATTATTCACACACGCCCGAGTATCAAAAACTGTTGCGGCAATTGCTCGGCAAGTATCCATATCGCATTGACACTAATTTTTCAAAAATAGACCGCATTCGTCATGTCGCGTTGGAACAATTCAAAACAAAAATTTTGCAAGCAGAATTTTTCGGCGCACCAATTTCTGTTTGGGCGCGTCAACGCCTACGAACGGATGAAGGATTGCGCCAACTTTTACAATTCTAGCGTCGGCTGCGCTAGATGCCCTTGCACCCGTTTGATTGCTTCGCGATAGACATCCCCATTCACTTCCGCGCCAACATATTTGCGTTTGAGTTGATGCGCGGCGATTGCTCCCGTGCATAAACCCCCGAATGGTTCCCATACCAAATCATCTACATCGGATGACATTTCAATAATCATCCGCGTCAACTTGAGCGGCTTTTGATTGAGGTGTAGCGCCTTTGTTCCATTCTTTAAGCGTTCCGAGCCGTTGAGCGGCGATTGTCGCCACACATTCGTCACACCCATCGGACAATAAAATTTCGCGCGTTGTTTTTCCCACTCGTATTTTGTCAGCGAATTTTTTCCATCTATCGAAAAATAGGGACGACCATCTGGCGCGCCGAATTGATTCGCGTACGCGACGAGTTTTTCAAATGCCTCTGCTGGCGGCATGTACCACAACCAATCGTCGGTGAACCACTTGCGTGTTGCGGCATTTTCAACGTCCGCCGCCGCGTTTGTTTTGGAAAACGGCAACCCCGTGCGTTTCCATTCGTAACGCAGCCAATCTTTCATCGAAAGCGTTTCGCCATTCGCGCGGAACATTGGCTTTTTTACGTACTGCACACAAATTTCTGTAACGATTGGAAGTTGCCGCAGTGATTTCGTGTTCGAGTTCCCCGCGATGTGTTCAATCCCTTTGTCCCAAACATTGCACGCGCGAAATTCCCACCCATATTTTTCGAGCACAGGATGTACTTTGACCCAACCGCGTTCAATCCCCCAAAACCATAGTGTCGTTTGCGGCGTCGCCTTTTCCGTCCACTTGGCAACATGCGGTTCGTACCACTCATCCAATCCATCAGGCGTGTACAAATCGCCCTTGAATCCCTTCACACCATAAGGACCATCGCAAACAATGACTATAGGTGAATCCCATTGGTCATAGAGATTCATCGCGTCGTCGTTGTAGATTTGGATTTGGTTTGAGTCAGTGCGATCTACCTTCATTGGCTAAAGAACTACTCCTTCACCTCACTCCGCGTCTGCTTTTTAAACATCTCCAAAATCTCTTGCTCGGTCGTCGCGTCTTCGGGTGATTTGTCCTCGCGGTTGGGATTTACGACGCGCGGAAATCGGAGCGCGTAGCCTGCTTCATCGCCGTACATGCCTGCGGTGTGAATCTGGCTGCGCGTGATTTCATCGGCTTGCACTTCCATCACATATTTCGGTTCCACCCACACATCGGGAATCATGTTTGAATCTACGCGCGCGTGCTTGTGTTCCAAAGCAATCGCGTTCAGTTTGTTGTAATACTCGGCAAATTCCAATTCCGTGAGCCCCGAACCCACTTTGCCGACCGTGCGAAACCGGTCATTCTTTTTGTCATACACCGCGCACAACAACGCGCCCACGCCAAATTTCGCGCGCTGGCCGCGTCCACGCAAAAAGCCGACGACGACCACATCCACCGTATCGCGCAAATGTCCTTGATACGCGCGTTTGAATTTCATCCAATTGAAATTGCGCGCGCCTGCTTGATACGTCGAATCGGGACGTTTCGCCATGATGCCTTCGAGTCCCGCTTCGATTTTTGCCATGAAAAATTCGTCAACCTGTTTTGGTTCCGTCACGTAAATTTGTTCGATGAGTTGAATGCTATTCCCTTCGCCAATCAATTTGCCCAAACGTTCGTGACGCTCTTTGTATGGCACGCCCGTCACATCTTGACCATCCACCCACAATACATCGAACGCTAATAATTTCAACGGGTGCGATTGCGTCATTTCGTCAATTCCATATTTGCGGCGACGTTGACTTGTTTCTTGAAACGGCAAAAAGTCGCCCGTGTCAGGGTCATACGCAATCGCTTCGCCTTCGAGAATCGCGCGTTTCGCTTGAATCTGTTTTCGCACCGCATCCGCGACATCGGGAAACATCCCCGTCGTTTCTTCCAAGTTACGCGAAAACATTCGCACCTTGTCGCCGTCCTTGTGCGCTTGCACGCGAAAGCCGTCCACTTTTGGTTCGAGCGCGCACTCGCCCATACGCGTAATAATTTCCTCCGCGCTTTTCGCGCGTTCCGCGAGTTCCATGCGAATCGGTTTGCCGACGGTGATTTTTAGTTTCTTTAACCCTTTGACGCCATCCTTTTTGAACGTCGTCGCGACGAGTCCCAAATCGCTCGTAATGTTGTACGCGCGTTCCAAATCGGGGCGCAAACTCTTGTCGCCCGTTTCACTCCACGACAAACCATCCAGCACCGTCACATCGCCGACGCCCAAACGCAATCGTCCCATCGGCACGCGCAATAAATATCGCGCCTCGCGCGGACTTGATTGCTTTAACAACTCTGCGAGCAAGCCGACGCGTTTTTCGACAGTCCCTTCGCCGCTTGTCGTTGCGATTTCGCGCAATTTTTCAAAAACGTCTTCGACCTCTAATTTTTTACTTTTCGCTTTGCTCAATTCTTCAACAACGTTCCCGTAATCGCCGCGCTCTTTGTACAATTTTTTCACATCGGCGAGCGGTGTGTTGGTTGCCAGCGCGACGGACTGAGCAATCAATGCTTCGCCCATTCCAAATTCAATCGCTTCATAATTTGGCGCGAGACGTTCTTGCGTGAGATACACGATGGCTGCCATATCGTCCGCTTCGGCATGCTTGAACAAATCGCCCAGAATACGCGTCATTTCCAAACGCTTGCTCGTCGCTTCCAATTGCGCGAGATAATCTACGAGAGTGGAGAATTTCATTTCCATCGCGTAGGGGCAAAGCATTGACTTGCGTTGCTCTGCAACGCCCAATGCTTCGCCCCTATCTTTCAATTGCGCGCGTAATCGTCCTGCAAACGCACAATGTCATTTTCATCCGATAAATTTTGCGGGTCCGTGTGAATCCAAATTTCCGCCACCGCGCCCCATTCATCCAAACCCACGAGGCGATGACGCGTGCCTTGCGCGAGTTCAATCGTTTCGCCCACGCGCAAAATAATTTTTGTTTCCGGCTGCGCGTCCGTCTCGCTCACGTACACGCCCACCGCGCCGCTGACCGCGCGCCAAAATTCCGCGCGGCGCGAATGATATTGCCACGAGAGCCGCCGTCGCGGCGCCACCAGCAAAATTTTCGGACTGCGTTCGCCGTGCCGCGCGTTCGCGGGAACATGAATGTCGCCGAAATATGTTTCGATGAATTTATCCGCTTGTTCGTTCCCCACGCGCAAAAACGCGCCCCACGGACGCGACGCGTCCACTTCGGCGATGGAAAATCCTTGCGCGGCGAGATGCGCGCGAAACATTTCGACAATTTTTTCTTTCGACTCGTTTGAATTGATTTGCGGCACACGCGCCGACATGCGTTGCCCCCCACTTAGGTAACCGAACTCACGAATGGTTCAGAGCGCACACTCCCGCGCAGCGCGTCGCGAAAATAAGCCGCGTCGTCGCGCGTCGCGTTGTGCGCGCCCACTTGAAATTGTTCCCTCGCCGCGGCGCGTTTGCCCTCGCGCTCCAACGCCAAGCCCAAATTGTAACGACTGATATTGGTGAACGGGTCGAGCGCCACCGCGCGGCGGAACGCGCGTTCCGCATCCTCAAATTTGCGCTGCGCGAAATACACCGCGCCCAAATCATTTTGCGCCATCGCGTCTGCCGGATTCACATCCAAAATTCGGAAATACGCGTCTTGCGCCGCGCTCCAATTGCGCGCATTGAACAATTGACGCGCCTGCCGAAACAGACCGGCTAAATCTTTTTGATCCGCAACCTGCACTTCGACTTGCTTGATTTCTTGCATCGCCGTTTCGGACGCGCGCGGCGCATCCGCCGTGTAACCCAACGGCATCATCGAAGGCATGTTCAACGCAGGTCCGGTGGATAACAGCGACGGCATTTCCGGCATTGTCAAAAGCGGCGGCATCGAAAAACCGAACATCGGCTCTTGGGATTGAATCGCCGCCGCGTCGCCGAGACGCGCGGACACTTGATTCGCTGCGGCTTGCTGCGTCGTAAGTCGTTCACTTGCCTGCCGATATGGCGCCGCTGCCGCGCGTTCGCCCGCGCTCAAGCGCGCTTGGGCTTGTGCATCGGATTCAAACGCATTGACGCGGTCGGCGGCGAGGCGTTCACTCGCGCGCGCAAAGGGGTCATCTGCCGCGCCGCGCGCGTTGGACAATTGCGCGGCGCGCGCGCCGGCGGCGGGTTCCGAAATGGATTGCACAAAGGCGCCGAGATTTTCAAACAACGAGCCCATCACCACAGTTGGCGTGTAGGTCATGGTCGCGTCGGGTGCAGGCGCGGCGGTTTGTTCTGCGCGCACGGGGCGGTTTAAAATCGCGCTCACGCGCTGTGCCAACGCGTCCATCTCTGCGCGCGTGCCGCGCTCATTCACCACAAGCGTCGAACCATCCGTCCCTTGCAAGACCGTTTGCCAAACCGGAAAGGTATCCAGCGCGAACGCGGTCGAGGCACCGGCGCTCGTGACCTGAACATCGCGAATCAAATTGAACGAAATTTCTTGACGGCGCGTCGGAACGAAAAAAATCGAATCGGTGCGGCGGGCAATTGCCTGACGCGCGTCCAAAACGACGCGCGTCATTGCCAACGCCTGCGCCAACGAATTGAGGATGACCAATCCAATGACCAGAAAAATCACAATCATCACCGGATTGATTTCACCGCCATCGTTCAAGAGCGCGCCCATGCCCGCACACGCGACCACGCCAAAAATAAGCGTGCCCACCACTGCGCCCAGCGCGTTGCCGCCGCCTTTGCCCAGCGTAATGCGGTCCGGTTCTTCGTTGAGAATTTTTAGAGCAGCCATACGCGCTGATTATACCATCATCACTCTATGCGACGATTGCTGTTTCGTTGCGGCGAATGGAATTTGCGGATTGGGCGCGCGGATATGTTGTATAATCCAAAAATATGCTGACTCATCTCGACGCGCAGGGACGCGCGCAGATGGTGGACGTGAGCGCCAAAGCGGACACCGAACGCGTGGCAATTGCCAAAGCCAATGTGATTTTGTTAAAAGAAACGCGCGCGTTGATGGCGCAAGGCGCGCTGGAAAAAGGCGATGTGTTCGCCGTCGCGCGCGTTGCGGGCATCTTGGCGGCGAAACGCACACACGAATTGATTCCGCTGTGTCATCCTCTTTTGCTCACCGATGTTGAGGTGCAGTTTCAAGATACGGCTCCCCCCGACGACGCGCACGCGCAAATCGAAATCACCGGGATTGCAAAGAATGTCGGCAAAACGGGTGTCGAAATGGAAGCGCTTGTCGCCGTCGCGAACGCCGCGCTCACTCTTTACGATATGGTCAAAGCAATTGACCGCCGCGTGCGCATTGACAATATCCGCCTTGTCTATAAAGCGGGCGGGAAAAGCGGTGAATTAAAACTCGAATGAATAATGCTCAATGCACAATGCACAATTTTGAAATCTGATTTCGTTGCGCCTTGTGCATTCTTCATTGTGCATTGTGGATGTTACCTCAATACGAATCCTTTCTCGACGCCACGCCGGAAAAAGGCGTCATCATTGTCGAATTCTGGTGGCAAGCGCCGAATCGTTTGCAGCGCGGCACGCGTCATGTTGCAGGCATGTCCATCGGGACAAAAACGTCCATGATTTTTTTCAAGCGCGTGCTCGCGTCGGAAAAATGTTGGTGCGGCAGCGGCAGAGCATTTGGTAAATGTCATCGTCGCGACGACGATTGGACCTACGTTTCGCTCGACCCCGACCGCCACACGTACAGCCCGGTTATTTTGCTCGAACGCGTTTTCCCCCACATCAATTTCGCGCACGCGCGCGAACATTTGCGTAACGATAAACGTCTGCTGTGCATTGATTATCAAACCGAGCGCGCCGAGTGGGCAATACCCGCGCATCCGCCAATTGTGAATGAGATTGGACAGCTCGTCCTCGGCACAATTGAAATCACGCCACATGGTCTGCGGATTGAAACCAACAGCGAGAAACGGCTGGAACATCTCACCGGTTTGGTCACACAGCTGCTCGGCGCGTTGGGTAAAAGCGAAACGCGTCGCGCCGAACCGCAAAAAACGTTTGCCGTCCCCGCGCGGGGGCACCGATGAACATTCGTTGCGCAAACTGCGGCGCGCAGTATGAATTGAATACGCGCGCGTGGAAATGTGAAACGTGCGGCGGACTCGTACAAATTGTGGGTGCGCCCAAATTTGATGCAACGCAAATCGCGCGTCAAGACACCACCCTCTGGCGTTATCGCGCCCTCCTGCCCCTTCCCGAACACGCGACCCCGATTTCACTCGGCGAAGGTTGGACGCCGCTCATCCCCCTTCCCTATCGTGAACGTAACATTTATTGCAAACTCGATTTTCTCAACCCGACGGGCTCGTTCAAAGACCGCGGCACAAGCGTCATCGTCAGCGCGGTGAAAGCATTCGGCATTGAACACGTGGTCGAAGATTCGTCGGGCAACGCGGCGGCTTCGCTCGCGGGATATTCCGCGTACGCGAATTTGCGCGCGACAATTTTTGTGCCCGCGCACGCGTCGCCGATGAAACTCGCGCAGATTCAAGTGTACGGCGCGGAATTGAAAAAAATCGAGGGCGTGCGCGAAAAATCGGCAGAGGCGGCACAAGACGCGGTAACCCATCAAGGCGCGTACTATGCATCGCATTATTACAATCCATTTTTTGTCGCGGGCATGCAAACGACGGCGTGGGAAATTTGGGAACAGCTCGGGCGCGCGCCGGATGTGATTGTCATGCCGGCGGGACAGGGCACGAATATGGTTGGCATGTATCGCGGTTTCGCCGCGCTGCATGATGCAAACTTGATACCCGCGCTGCCGCGTTTCATTGCCGCACAAGCCGCGCTGGTCGCACCCCTCGCGCTCGCGTACGAACGCGGCGCAAGTGAACCCGCGCGCGTGGAACCACAGAACACCATCGCCGAAGGCATTGCGAATACGCAACCCGTGCATGGACACGAGTTGTTACGTATTGTACGTGAAACGAACGGCGCGGCGATTGCGGCAAGCGAAGATGAAATCCGCGCCGCGCGCGTGAACTTGGCGCGACTCGGCATTTTCGTAGAACCGACGAGCGCGACCGCGATGGCGGTGTTGGAAAAAATTTGGGACAAATTTGGTAATGCGGAAACCGTTGTTGTGAGTTTGACGGGGAACGGCTTGAAAGCGCCAGTATGACACATCCTTTTTATATCGTTGATGTTTTTGCCGAACAAAAATATGCGGGGAATCAACTCGCGGTTGTGCAGCACGCCTCCGACCTGGACGCGCAGACGATGCAGCGCATTGCCCGCGAAATGAATTTTGCCGAGACGACGTTCATTCTCTCCGACGAGCCGCGCAACGGCGGCTATGATGTGCGAATTTTTACACCGCGCGCCGAAGTGCCGTTTGCCGGACATCCGACGCTCGGGACCGCGTTTGTGATTGAGAATGAAATCGCGCCGCGCGACACGCGTCCGATTGTGTTGAATTTGCAAGTCGGACAAATTCCGGTGACATTCGACGGCGATGTATGGTGGATGAAACAGAACGCGCCGACGTTCGGACAAGTTTGTACTCCATCGCAGTTGACGAGCGTATTGAATTTGCAGGAAGCGGATTTTGATGCGCGCTTTCCGATTCAAGAAGTTTCAACCGGTTTGCCATTCCTTCTCGTCCCGTTGAAAAATCTCGATGCAGTGCGTCGCGCGCAGATCCATTTGGCAGCGCTCAAAAATTTGATTGCGCCGCTCGAAGCGAAAATGATTTTTCTGTTCAGTCCCGAAACGTACGCGCCGGAAAATCAATTGAACGCGCGGATGTTTGGCGATGAATATGGCGTGAGCGAAGACCCGGCAACGGGCAGCGCGAATGGTTGTCTCGCGGGCTATTTAGTCAAATATAACTATTTCGGTCCGTCCGAAATTAATCTGCGCGTCGAACAGGGTTATGAAATCAATCGCCGCTCGTTGTTGCGGCTGCGCGCGTCCGAACGCAACGGGGCTTTTGATATCCATGTCGGCGGCAAAGTGTTTCCCAGCGCGCGCGGTGAATTGGTCTAGCCATCGCGATGGGTCAAATGTAAGATTGCCAAGTGAAATGAATCAGAGTATCAACAACGCAAGTCTTTTTTTGCTCGATCTCGTACTGGGCGCATCGGCTTTTTGGCAGTCGGCAGCATTTTGATATAATCTCTGTCGTTGGACAGAAAGGAGACGACCGCATGAAAAAGTTTTATCTCGGCTTGAGCATCGTCGGCTTGACGTTGCTGCTTTTCGCGACGGCGTTTGCGTTTTCGCTGCTGCTCCAGCGATTGCATGTGAGCACGTTCAGCATGGCAGAACCGGCGGCGCCGGTCGTCATTGCCGCGCCGATGACCTCGGCGGACGAAGCACAAATCGCGTCTCCCCGTTCCGACACGGTGCGAATGGAAGAATATCTGACGCCCGACCATTTGTGCCAGAAAAAAGAGCAATCAGACCGCATCACCGATTTCTAGTTTTCGCGCGTTTCTTTCGCTGCGCCTTTTACTCACGCAAGACTTGGCGGACAAAGACCTGTCTTTGTGCGTTGAGGTTTGGCGTGAGATTTTTTTCCCTGTATGATGCAACCATGACCACGGCGAAACAGATTCGTCTCACCGCTTACGCCGCATGTGCGGGCTGAGCTGCCAAGCTCGGCGCTGCCGAATTGGCGCAAGTTTTGCGTCCGCTCTCCGGTATGTTTGACGCGAGTCAATTTCCCAATTTGCTCGTGGGACTAGGCGCGCCCGATGACGCCGCCGTGTACCGCGTGGCAGATGACCGCGCCATAATTCAAACGATGGATTTTTTTCCGCCGGTGGTTGACGACGCGTATGCGTTCGGCGCCATCACGGCGGCGAATGCGATGAGCGATGTGTATGCGATGGGCGGCCAAGTGCTGTTTGGTTTGAACATTGTCGCGTGGCGCGAAGATTTGCCGCTGGAATTATTGTCGGAAATTTTGCGCGGCGGCGCGGAAAAGATGCGCGAGGGCGGCGGCGTGATTGCGGGCGGGCACACCATCACGGACCAGGAACCCAAATATGGTATTGCCGTAACGGGCGTGGTGAATCCGCAGCAGCTATTGACCAAAGGCGGCGCGCAGCCGGGCGATGTTTTGCTTTTGACGAAACCGCTCGGCACAGGTATTCTCACGACGGCGGGCAAACGCGGCATCGCCTCTGAACAACATCTCGAAAACGCGATTCGCTGGATGATGCAATTGAATCGCCATGCCTCGCTCGCGGCGCGCGCCGTCGGAATTCAAGCGGCAACGGACATTACGGGATATTCGTTGTTAGGACACGCGTACGAGATGGCAGCCGCGTCGGGAGTTCAATTTTGTTTTGAACTGGACGCCCTGCCAATTTTGGATGGCGCGCTCGAATTGGCAAAACTGGGCAGCAGTCCGGGCGGCACCGCGCGCAACCGTGACTATTTACGCGACAAGGTGTTATTACCAGAGACTTTGTCGGACGAAGCGGAAGCGCTTTTGTTTGACCCGCAAACGTCGGGCGGATTGTTAATGGCGGTGCCGGGTGAAAAAGTGGACGCGCTGAACCGAGAATTTCATGCGCGCCAAGTACAAGCTTGGACGGTTGGCAAAGTCGTAGACGGAACAGGTATCCGCATAGCGTAAACAGAATTTACTTTGAGGTATTCATGAATCCTAACGGGCATCACGATGGGCGCGACGACCAACGCGTCGTCATTACAGGTATGGGCGTTGTTTCGCCGCTCGGACATACAGTAGAAGATTTGTGGCAAAATTTGTTGGCGGGAAAATCTGCCGCGCGCAAGATTGACCGCTTTGACGCGACACATTTCGCCGTCCAGATTTGTTCGGATATTGGCGAACACATGTTTGATATTGACCAATACGCCGACGTGATTGACAAAAAAGAAGCGCGGCGGCTCGACCCTTTTGAACAATACGCGGTGGTCGCGACAAGTCAAGCATTGAACCAAGCAGGACTCACGATTGACGATGACAACCGCGATGAGATTGGTGTGCTCATTGGCACGGGGCTCGGCGGTCTGATTGTGATTGACAACGGCTACAAGGCGTTGAACGAAAAAGGTCCGATGCGCGTCAGTCCTTTTACGGGCGCGTTGATGATTCCCAATATGGCAGGCGGACAGGTTGCCATTACGTTCGGTGCGCGCGGTCCGAATTTTTGTGTGGTGTCAGCGTGCGCGACGGGTTCCAATTCTATCGGCGAGGCGTACGAAATTATTCGGCGCGGCGACGCGTTGGCAATGATTACCGGCGCGACGGAAACGATTATGACGCCGTTCGCGTTATCCGCGTTTCATCGCACCCAAGCCATGTCTACGCGCAACGATGACCCTACCCACGCGTCGCGTCCCTTTGACGCGAAACGCGATGGGTTTGTGTATGGGAACGGCGCGGGGATTTTGATTTTTGAGCGCCTCGATTTTGCCAAACAGCGCGGCGCAAAGATTTTGGCAGAAGTTATCGGTTATGGCGCGACGGATGATGCATACCATATCAGCGCGCCAGTCCCCGATGGCAACGGCGCGCGCCGCGCCATTCGCCGCGCGCTGCAAAAAGCGCAAATCAAACCGGAACAGGTTGACTATATCAACGCACACGGCACGTCAACGGTGCTCAACGACGCGGCAGAAACAGCAGCCATTAAAGATGTGTTCGGCGAATACGCGTACGCCGTGCCTATCAGTTCTTCCAAATCCATGCTCGGACATCTCATGGGTGCGGCGGGCGCGGTGGAAGCGGTGATTACGGTCAAGACGATGCAGGAAGGGTGGATGCATCCGACCGTCAATTACGAGTATCCGGACCCCGCGTGCGACCTTGACTATATTCCCAATACGCCGCGCCAAAAAGAGGTAAATATCGCCATGTCCAATTCGTTCGGCTTTGGCGGACACAACGCGTGCGTGATTTTTGCCAAGTGGCAAAACTGAAACGCAAACCGTTCCGGCAACCAGAATCGGACTGATGTGTGATATAGTAGGTTGCACATCAGTCTTTTTTTTGTACATGCGTAGGGACAAAGCATTTGCATTCGCGCAGGGCATTCGCGCCGATTGCAGAATGTAAATGCTTTGCCCTTACCCCCAACGAATGCTTGGAATGAATTTGGCTGATTTGGAAGCCACCCTCGGTTTTGTCTTTGACGACAAATCACTTCTTCAACGCGCGCTGACGCATCGTTCTTTCCTCAACGAAAATCCCGATTTGCCGTGGCTCGACAACGAGCGTTTGGAATTTCTCGGCGACGCGATTCTGGGATTTATCACCGCCGAACATCTCTATCATCGCTTTCCGGAAATGAAAGAAGGCGACCTCACCTCTCTGCGCGCGGCGCTCGTGCGCGGACAAACGCTCGCCGAATTTGCGACGCAGCTAAATGTCGGTCCGTACCTGCTCATTTCGCGCGGTGAAGAGGCGGGACGCGGACGCGCGCGCCCTGCCCTGCTCGCCGCGACATTTGAGGCGATTCTTGGCGCGTTGTATCTGGACCAAGGACTGCACGCGGCGCGCGAGCTGGTGGTGCGAATGGTGGACGCGAAAACGGAAAGAATTTTGCAGGAACGGCTCGACCGCAATGCCAAAAGTTTGCTGCAAGAATTGAGTCAAGGGCAGCTCAAAGTGACGCCGGTGTATCGCCTCGTCGAAACACGCGGACCCGACCACGCGCGCGAATTTACGGTCGAGGCGGTGTTGGGAGAAACGGTGTACGGCATCGGACGCGGGCGCAATAAACAAACGGCGGAACAAGAAGCCGCGCTCCATGCGATTGAACGTTTGCAAGAACAAGTGCATACCAGCGCGGAAGAGGACGCGCGCGCCGCGCTCGACGAAATCGCAAAGCAAAATCAAGAGACTGAACCGGCGGGCGATGATTCGTAATGCGTCGGATGGGGCGAACGCTTGAACGATTCTGGCTGCGCGCGGCGTTGATTGGACTCGGCGCGCTGTTTTTGTTATGGACGCCGCTGCTGAACAGATACCCCTTTATTTATTCCGACAGCGGCGCATACATTTATTCCGGCGCGCTGATGTACGTTCCACCGGACCGTTCCATCGGTTATGGAATTTTTCTTGCGCGCATCAATTTGCTTGCATCGTTGTGGGCAGTCGTTGTACTTCAAGCGCTACTTCTCGGCGGGCTGATGTTTCGCGCCGCCGAACTTGTCCTCGCATCCGTTCCCGCACGCGCGCGTTCATGGCTTGCCTTTGGCATCATCGTCGTCACCGCATTGACCACCACCGTTTCGACATTTGTCGGATTCATTTCGCCGGATATTTTTACGAGCTGCCTTTTCTTGAGCGGACTCGTTTTTGTTTTAACGCCGCATCGTGACGAGAGAATCGTCGCCGCCGCATTGATTGCGCTCGCGCTGTGGGTGCATAACAGCCATCTCATTCTCGGCGCGGCAATGCTTTTGCTGCTGGCGCTCGCCGGCTCGTTGGTTTGGCGCAAGCGCATCATTTTCCGCCGAATCGTCATGTTGAGTATCGTCGTCGTGGGCGCGTTCGTTGCCATGGCGGCGACCAATTTTTATTTGCGCGCGGGCTTTACCATCTCGCGCGGCGGCACCACAATTTTGCTCAATCGTTTTGTGGCGGCGGGCGTACTCGCGGAAACACTGGCAACGTACTGCGGAGAACAACAATGGGTCTTGTGCGATTATCAAGCCCAGCTGCGTCAACCACACGACCAACCGGATTGGTATTTATGGGGCAACGATAGCCCAATCAAACTGGTGGGTTGGGACAAGAACGAACCGGAACAACGCGCGCTGCTTGGGCACGCGTTTCAATGTTGCGCCGCGCGCATTCTTGTCACGAGCGCGGCGGAAGCATGGAAACAATTCTGGCTCTCGACCACCGGCGACCAGATTACCTTTTTGGGAAACGAATGGAACGCCGTGACGGCGCTTGCGCGTTTTTATCCGAATGAAGTTGCGGCGTTTCAATCCAGCGCGCCGCAGCGACAAACACGTCCGAAACTTTCGCTCTTGCCTTTTCCGGAGGCGCCCACCCAATTCACATTTCTTGTCTTGTGCGTTGGTTTGACCGCGCTCGCCGCGCGCAGAAAAGAATCTACGCTCGCGCTGACGATGGGCGCGCTCTTGCTTTTTCTCGCGCTCAATGCCGCACTTGTCGGCGCGCTGAATGGCGCATCCGGACGCTATCAGGCGCGAATTGTTTGGCTCGTGCCGTACTGGACGTATGTTGCAGCGGCAACGTTTTTGTACCCTGTTGTGGCGCGAATCCTCGCGCGCAGCCATTCCTCAGGAAATTGGAAATGACTCTATGCGAACACTCTTGACAGGCTCCAGCGGTTATCTCGGCACCGCGCTGTTGCGCATCCTGCCCGCGCAGCGTCCCGATTGGGACTTGCACATCACCCTGCATTCCATCGAACCTTCGGACGCAATGCCGAACGCGCATCATTTGGAATTGCGCGATGCAAATTCCATTGCGCGCGTGATGGACAAGGTGCAGCCCGAAATTATTTTTCACACCGCCGCGTTGACGGCGGGCGACGCGCGCGAAATGTACGAAACGAACGCGGGCGGCAGCGGCGAACTTGCGCGTCAAGCGAAAAAATATAACGCGCGGTTCATTCATTTGTCGAGCGACGTGATTTTTGACGGCGAGCGCGGAATGTACGTGGAGGACGACGCGCCAAATCCGATTACGCCGTATGCGGTTTCCAAAGCGGACGCGGAAAAAAATGTCTTGGCGAGTGACGCCAACGCGGTGTTGGTACGCACGTCGCTCATTTATGGATTCAAGCCGCTTGACCCGCGCACGCGTTCGGTACTGCGCGGTGAGATGCCAAACTTGTTCACCGACGAAATGCGCTGTCCGATTTGGGTGGACAATTTGTGCGCGGCGTTATTGGAATTGGCAGAGCATGACTATTGTGGAATTCTGAACGTTGCGGGAACGCAAGCGTTGAGTCGTTACGATTTTGGAGTGAAATTGATGGGCGCGCTCAATGCGGACGCGTCCCACCTCATCCCGACCGCTTCCACACAAAGCGAAATGGTTCGCCCGCGTGATTGCACACTCAATGTTTCACGCGCGCAGCAGGTACTGCGAACGAAATTGCTCAGTGTGGATGAGGTGATAGAGAAAAACAAAAAATCGCGATAGGCATGTGTTTTGGATGGACACGCTTTTGGGTGGACACGCAACGCTTTTGGGTGGACACGGAACCGCGTTCCGTGTCCATTTTTTTACCCCGTCGTCAACGTCAATAACGTAATCTCCGGCGGACAATTGAAACGCACTGCCGGCGGTAACACACCGATGCCGCGCGTCGTGTATAATCGCGTAAAATTTCCCACGCGATATAGTCCCATCGGATATTTTTCACCATACTTGGGCAGGACGAGCGGACCGAAAAATGGTACGCGTACCTGCCCACCGTGCGAATGTCCCGACAATTGCAAATCAATTTCGTGACGCGCGGAAATGTCCACAAAGTCCGGTTCGTGCAAGAGCGCGATTTTGCACGCGTTGTTTGGCACACTTTCCAACGCGCGATTCATATTCCCGAGATGCAACCACATGTCGTCAATGCCGGCAAGATATAACGTGGAACGCCCGCGCGTCAATGGCACGACCTGATTCCGCAACAAATGGACGCCCGCTTTTTTAATAGACGCTAACGTCAAGTTCAAATAGCCGACCCAATAATCGTGATTGCCCAACACCGCATAGACGCCGAGCGGCGCGTCGAGTTTGGAAATAATTTCCGCGCACGGCTCGATGTAACGCCACGACGAATTGACCAAATCGCCAATCAACACAATCACGTCCGGTTCCAACGCGTTGGTCATTTGCACCGCGTTGGCAATGTGCGCTTCGGTCACATACGGACCCAAATGCAAATCGCTCAGCTGCGCGATGGTCAAGCCGTCGAACGCGCCCGGCAAACGCGGCAGCGCCACCTCAACACGTTCCACTTGCAGTTGATTCGGTTCGATGTTGTACGCATACGCGGTGCCCAGCACGCTCGCGCCTGTGGTCACACCGAGCGCGCCCATCCATTTGAAAAAGGCACGGCGTGTCATGCGCGACTGTGAAAACCTATTTGTCATACGTTTGCGATTATAACACTCTCACTTGTGCCGCCAAGCAAAACAAAGCCAAGCATCGCCGCGTTCCCGACGCGCGGGATCCATTTATGCAAATTGTGCGTATGGGTGGGAGAAAGGAGAAAACGCGATGGGACAAAAATCGGAACAGCTTGGCGCTTTGCTCAACGCGGCGCGCGCGGAATTGGAAACCGCTTATGCGCAGCTGCCGGAAGCGGAGCGCACTGCAAACGGCACGTGGGAATCATGGGCGCCCAAAGATTTTCTTGGACACTTGAATTTTTGGCAAAATAATCTTTTGGGGATTTTCGCTTCCCTCGACCAGCCGCCGCCGCAACTAGAACCGTTCGAGGTTCGCAACGAGCAAAATTATCGTCATTACGAAGCTCGTCCCTACGCCGAGTGTTATGCGGACTATACGAGCTCTTTTGAAAAAATTCTCGAACGCGTCAAAACCTTGAGCGATGCGGACTTGGGCGAAACAACGTTTCCGCGTTTGCCGCAGGGTACGCTGGAGGCGACGATTCTCGGCAATGCCTACACGCACACCATCGGTCATCTCGCGGAGCTGTATCGCAAACTGGGCGATGACGCACGCGCGCACAAAATTCAAGAAGATGCGGCGACGAATGTGCTGGCATACGACCCCTCGCCCCGCACCAAAGGCGTGACCTTGTACAATCTCGCGTGTGCGTACGCGTTGGAAGGGAATGTCGCGCGCGCCGTCGAACTGTTGCGCGAAGCGTTTCCTGCGCGTCCGGACTTGATTGAATTCTCCAAACAAGATACGGATTTTGACCGTGTGCGCGAACGTCCCGAATTTCAAGCATTGTATAATTGAAAAAACCTGCGCGGTTTTGAAAACCGCGCAGGTTTTTTTTTCACAATGGTTTGCGTTTGGGCAAGCCCCCCGCGCGCGGATACACTTTGGGCGTGGGTGCGCGTTTATCCATCACCACCAACTGCCTCACATCGTCCAGCTTGGCGAGTTTGACCGAAACGATTTCGCGCAATCCGCCACCCAAAATTTCAATTCCGTTTTTCGCCGCGTCGGTTTCCGCGTGTGCCTCGACCGCTTTATAAGCGATGCAAGTTCCGCCAACGCGCGCAAACGGCAGCATATATTCCACCAAAGTTGGCAGCGGCGCCAACGCGCGCGCGACGACGAAATCATACTGTTCGCGCTGTTTTGGGTCATGCGCGAATTCTTCGGCGCGCCCGTGCACGTTGTTTACATTGTCCAAGCCCAGCTCGCGCGATACCTCGTCGAGAAAGCGCACCTTTTTTCCCGTCGCTTCGAGCAGCGTTACGCGTAAATCGGGAAATGCAATCGCGAGCGGCATTCCGGGCAAGCCCGCGCCCGCGCCGAGGTCAATCAAATTTTTTCCGGCAACCCCGGCGCGCTGTAAAATTTTTACCGCCGAAAGTGAATCGAGAAAGTGTTTGAGTTGAACGCTTGTGTAATCCGTAATCGCGGTGAGATTGAATTTCTCATTCCATTCCACGAGCAGGCGATAATAGCGTTCAAACGCGTCCAACTGCGCGGGCACAAGTTCAACGCCAAAGTCGCGGGCGTGTTGATAAAGGAGTGACATTACGGTGTCGGCGTCGCTTGCGGCGTGGCGGTCGCTTCAGGCGTCGGGCTCGGCGTGGGCGTGTACGGCGGTTCGTTTACAAATTTTGTGATGGTGTCGCCGATGGATGAATCAATCAGATACAGCGCGCTGTCGCCATTTTTCAATGCATAGTACGCATTGCCTTCAGGATTTTCACTGCCGAGCAAAAGATTGATTGTGCTTGCATCATTCAACGAAATTTCCACCGCGTACTGCGGCGGGTTCAAGCCAAACGGCGTGAGGTCACTTTGCGGCGCCAGTTTGCGTTCGGCGGAAATGCGCGTCAAAGCAAAAACCAAATCCTGCACGCGCACAAGGTACGCGTCGCCCTGCGCGGGCTGTTCCATTTTCCAATTTTCGCCATCGCGAACGACGCGCGTGATTTTGGAATTCTTGACGTCAGTTACCTGGACGGCTTGTACCTTGTCCTGAGGAACGGTGAGAAACAAAATTTCTGTAGGTTCCGGTGTTGTGGGCGCGACCGGCGGCGCGCCTTCGCGCAAAAACGTGTACCAAATATAGCCGCCGAGCAGCGCCAACACGACAACAACAGCAATGGTAATACGACGGTCCATGTCAGTCAGTTGGACGGTCGGATGGTCGGATATTACATGTGCTTGACGACCCGACTATCCGACCATCCGACAATTAGACTATCTCCTGCGCCACCACAACAACCCGCCGATGACGAGCGCGGCGAGCGGAACGAGTCCGACGCTGGTGATGAAAATTAAATTGATTTCGCTTTCGGTGAGAACGCCCAGCCGCCGCACGCTGGTATCGCGCGGCGGAATCGCAATGAGCTGTTCTTGCCCCGCCAACCAGTTAATCATATTGCGAATGATTTGTTGATTGCCTGCGGCGTCGGGATTGTTCAACCATTGATTCGTCGAAAACGTCGCGTTGCCCAAAACAATCAACCGCGCGCGCGCGTCGGGATGTGCGCCGCCGCTCCCCGCGCCCTCAATCGCATAACCAACATCAAAAGGTCCTTGCGCGTCGCCGTCCGCACATTGCAGCTGCGTTTGGTCCGTCAATTTTGCAAAGTCCGTTTTCGCGCACGCTTGCGCGGTGGTGGTAAAGAGCGCGGTGAGGTCTTTGTCGGTGCCCTCTACTTTTTTCATGGAACGCGCGCCGGGGAAAAAGACCGCCAGTCCCTGCATGTCTTTGGTCACGGGCGAATCGGGAAATTTTCCGAATACGGGAATGGGCGCGTTGCCGTAATAATTTGCTTTGGGTTCCAGCACCAAATCGTTTTCGAGTTGAACGCCCCACGCTTTGAGCGTTTCGTCAAGCCCGAGGTCGGTGTTTGGATTCATCATCAACAACACGCGTCCGCCGCCGTTCAAATAAGCATTGAGAAGTTTGTCATTCTCGGGTGAAAACTTTTTGGTTGGTCCCGCAATGATGACCGCGCTGGTGTCCGCCGGCAGAGTGTCGCTGATGGTGGCGAGATTGAGCACATCCACTTTGTAGTTGATTTGCTTGAGATAATCTTCCACCGCGCTCAAACCGCCGTTCTGAAAATCTTGCGGATTCAATTCGCCGTGTCCCGTCGTGAAATAAATCGCGGGCTGCGTCGTCTGCGTCACTTTTAAAATCGCGTTGGTGAATCCGTTTTCGTCGAACGGTTGGTACACTTTTTCCGTGCGCGGACTGCCGCCCGTGTTCGATTCAAAGACCAACGTGCCGGGCAGCGCGTTGTCGTATTTTTGCGCGAGCGCGGGATTTTCGTCGGGGTCAACGTACTGTACGTTGAGATTGCTCGTTTTGAGCTGATACTCTTTGAGCAAGTCCTCCGCTTGCTGGCGTTCGCTCAAGGTTTGCGGCGTAAAAAAGCCCGTCACGAGTACGGGTTGCTTGAGACCTTGCAAAACTTGAACCGTCTGCTGTGAAAGCGTATGCGCGCGGTTCGCGGTCAAATCCAGGCGCTGGGGAAATTGTTTGACGGCGATATAGTTGATGGCAATGATGATGCCGATAAACGCGAGCGCGAACAACACGACATTAAAGCCCTGCGAAGCGACGCGAAAATTCGCCGTCTGCCGCGACGCGTCACGCGGGCGCGTAACCACATAAAAGCCAACCAACACAATGCCGATGCCGCCGAGCAGCAACAAAATATCGGTGCGAATGTCAATCACCACGCGCAAGAGCAGCGCGACGACAATGAGCCCGATGCCGAGCGCGCCGATGGGCGTCGCCCATTTTTCAAAACGTTGCATCAGCGCCACCTCCGACTGCTGACGACCAATGTCGTCACGACAATAGAAATGAGCGCGAGCGAAACAAAGTACAGCAAATTCTGTGAATCGAGCACGCCGCTAAAGAAATCTTGAAACCGCGTGGGCAGTGTCACCTGCCGCAGAAAATCCGCGATGACATTCGATTGCCCCATCGCGTTCGCGGGCGCATCCGCCACCCACAAGAACAACAGAATAATCATGCCAATCATGTACGCGACGAATTGGTTTTGGGTGAGTGCAGAGGAAAACATCCCCACACCGACGAACGCCGCCCCCAAAAGCAAGGTGCCCAAATAGCTGGAACTGATAACGCCCAAATCGGGTTCGCCATAACGCTGCAAAATCAAAACTTGCCAGAGCGTGGGCACGAGCAGAATGGCAAAGCCAATCCACGCGGCAAGAAATTTCCCCAGCACAATTTGCCAATCGCGCGCGGGCGCGGTGAGCAAGAGTTCCATCGTGCCGAGTTTGTACTCTTCCGAGAAAAGCCGCATCGTGAGCGCGGGCGTCAGAATCAACGCGAGCACCGCAATCCAACTAAACATCGGCGACAAGTCCGCCACGCGCGACGCGACCAAAATTTGCACAAAGATAAAGCCCGTGAAAAACGCAAAGAGCGCAATGATAATCCACGCGAGCGGTGAAACAATATACGCGCGCAGTTCGCGCCCCGCAATCGTCAACACATTATTCATCGTTCGTTTCCTCTGATGGAGCGGTTATGTATTCGGTCTCTTCTTCGGAAGTGGTCAATTGCAAAAAGACTTGTTCCAGTGACATACGCACCGGACGCAGTTCGAGCACGCCCCAGCCGCGCTGCACTGCCATTGCCGCAATGTCGGCGCGCCGGTCGTGATTGACGGTGGTCTCGATTTCAAATTGCCCGTCGTCTTGAATTTTGCGGACCGCCAAAACGCCTTGAATTTTTTCCAGTTCGGCGGGAATTTCATCCGCCACCTGCGCGACTTGGAGATGAATATGTTCGCTCTGCGACATGCCCGCGCCGAGACGCTGCGGCGTATCTTCGGCAACAATCTGCCCCTCGCGGATAATCAAGACGCGCGTGCACGTCTGCGACACTTCGGGGAGAATATGCGTCGAAAGAATAATCGTGTGTTCTTTGCCGAGCGCGCGAATCAAATCGCGCACTTCAATAATTTGACGCGGGTCGAGTCCAATCGTGGGCTCATCCAAAATCAACACATCGGGTTCGTGCGCGATGGCTTGTGCGATGCCGACGCGCTGGCGATACCCTTTGGACAATTTGTTGATGGTGCTGTCTGCGCGGTCGGTGATGTTCACCAACTCCATCGCGCGTTCCACCGCCGCGTCCACATTTTTCACATGATGCAGTCGCGCCACAAACGCCAAATAGTCCGCAACCGTCATGTCGAGATACAACGGCACATTTTCGGGCAGATAGCCAATATGCGCGCGCACGTCGAGCGAATTTTTGGATACGTCGTACCCCGCCACCCGCGCGCTGCCGGATGAAGGCGGCATGTAACCCGTAAGAATCCGCATCGTCGTCGTTTTGCCCGCGCCGTTCGGTCCCAAAAAACCAAGAATTTCACCGCGCTTGACAGTGAAATTCAAATTTCGTAGCGCTTGGCGCTCGCCATAGAACTTGTTGAGGTTTTTTACCTCAATCGCATATTCGCCGTTCGATGAATCATTCATAGTCTGCTCCAGCAATCCAAATCGAATATAGAGGATACGCACCGCAGATTAACTCGCCCTGAAAAGCGTATTAAAACGCGGCGCGGCGTCCCGCCTCGCAAAGACAGACTGTATAACCGAGTTTGCCGCAATGCAAATTGTCGCCTTGTGCTAGAATAAAAGACATGCCATTCAATTTTTGCCCGCGCTGCGGCGGCGAACTCGTTCTCCGCGAAAAAGATGACGGGCGCTTGCGTCCCGTCTGTGCGCGCTGCGGCTATACGCTGTATGCGAATCCCGCGCTCGCCGTCGGCGTAATTGTGACCGACGAACAAAATCGCGTTTGTTTGATTGAACGCGGCGAAGAACCGCGCAAAGGATTTTGGGGCTTGCCCGCCGGATTCATGGAAGGCGACGAATCGGCGGAAGAGGGCGCGGTGCGCGAATGTTTGGAAGAGACAGGGTTAGAGGTCGCGCTGGATGGGCTGCACGCAGTGTACTCGTACCAACACGCGACGCGCAATACTTCGGGCTTGCTCATTTTGTATCGTGCCCATATCATCGGTGGCGAACCGCGTGCGGGAACCGACACAACGGACGTAAAATTTTTCGCGGCAGATGAAATTGATGTCGGGTTGCTCGCGTTTCACACGCACCGCGAAGCATTGGAAAAATGGCGCGCGGAATTCGCGTAGGGCAAATTTGCAATTTGCCCTCATCTCGGAGAGTAACCACCATGCCAAAACCTTCAACCAACAAAAACATTTTGAAACAAACAAGCGACCTTCAACTCGTGCGTTTTTTGTATTGCGATTTGGGCGGCATCATTCGCGGCAAAGCCACACACGTGGACCATCTCGCGTCGCGCATGGAGAGCGGCATCGGTTTGGTCAAAGGAATGATTTCGATGACCTCGCTCGATTTTCTCGCGCCCGGCGCATCGTTCGGTCCTGTCGGCGAAGTGCGTTTGATTCCCGATGCCAGTACGTTCGCGCGTTTGCCGTACGCGCCGCGCAGCGCGCAAATGATGTGCGATATGTTGGAATTGAACGGCGACGCGTGGGCGCTCGACCCGCGTTCGTTCCTCAAACGCATGACCGCGCGCGCGGCAGAACATGGCATGTACATTGACGCCGCGTTTGAAAATGAATTTTATCTGTTACGCAAAACCGATACGGGCATGTCGCGCGGCGTTGAACCGCTTGACAATAGTTTGTGCTTTAGCGGAATCGGCATGGATTCGGCGGAACGCGTGATGCAAGACATTATCGCCGCGCTCACCGCGCAAAATCTCGTCGTCGAACAATACATGCCCGAACTCGGACCGGGGCAACAAGAACTCTCAATCCGTCACGCGGACGCACTGCGCGCGGCGGACAATCAAATCACGTATCGCCAAACCATTCGCGCCGTCGCCGCGCAGCATGACCTTATCGCGTCGTTCGCGCCCAAACCTTTCGCCGACCAGGCAGGCAACGGCGCGCACATTCATTGGAGCGCGTGGAACAAGAATCACACCAAAAATCTTTTCGCGGACGCGCGCGATGCGAACGGCTTGAGCAAACTCGCATATCATTTTATCGGCGGCGTGTTGAAACATCTGCCCGCGCTCCTCGCCATCACAACGCCCACGACAAATTCCTTTCGCCGATTGCAGCCGCACTTTTGGAGTTCCGCGTACACCGCGTGGGGTTTGGAAAATCGTGAAGCCGCCGTGCGCGTGCCGACGCGCTATTGGGGACACGAAATCGAATCCACCAATTTGGAATTGAAAGCCAGCGACCCGAGCAACAATCCGTATCTCGCACTCGGCGCGCTGCTCGCCGCCGGTTTAGACGGTGTGGAAAATTCGCTTGCGCCCGGCGATGCAGTGGAAATTGACCCCGGCAACTGGAGCGACGACGAACGCGCGGCACGCCACATTCAACGCTACCCCACCACCTTGTCCGCCGCACTCGACGCGTTGGAACAGGACGACGCTTTACGTGAGGCGCTCGGCGCGCCGCTCGCCCAAGAATATCTCGTCGTGAAACGCGCCGAAGCCGAACACTTTGAAGGCAAAGGGGACGGGTACGAGCTGACGCAATATCGGTTCAAGTTCTAGAGATTGGAGATTAGAGACTGGAGATTGCAATGTCCCTCGAGCTCTCGTCCATCCCCCTCATTGACAATCACTGTCATTCGCTTTTGCGAAATCAACCGCAGAGCGTTTTGGAATGGCGCGCGTGTTTTACGGAATCGTATTTTGCGGAAATTGCGCGCGAGCATGTGCCGCATACGATTTTTTATCAATGGGCATTACGCGAGCTCGGCGCGTTGTATGAATGTGAGGCAGACGAAAACGCGATTTTGGAAAAATGCAACGCGCTCGATTTGAAAACCCGCGCGCAAAACATCAACAGCGCGGCGAATATCGAAGCGTGGCTGGTAGATTACGGCTATTCGACCACACACACCTTCGCGCATGAGGAATTGCAAAACATCGCGGGCGTGCGCGTAGAAAACATCTTGCGGCTCGAACCGTTCATCGAACACTTGATTCTCGAATCTGCGACATTCCCAATTTTGTATGACGCGTTCGTAAATGAATTGCAAAATCTGCGCGCGCAAAAGTATGTGGCACTGAAATCCATTCTCGCGTATCGCGTGGGATTGAATTTGAGCGACGCCACCCGGGACGACGCGCGCGACGCGTTCCCCGCGTTAAAAGAACGCGCGATGCGCGAGGGAAAATTGCGCGTCGCTTCCAAACCACTGCTCGATTATTTGATTCCGCGCGCCGTCGAAATCGCCGCGCAGCAAGAATTTCCGATTCAATTTCACACCGGTTTCGGCGACCCCGACCAAGATTTGTTGACAAGCAATCCCGCGCTCCTGCGCCCATTGTTCGCGGAAAAATATCGCGGCGCAAAAATCATTTTGCTGCACGCGGGCTATCCGTACACGCGCGAATTGAGTTATCTCGCGTCTGTTTATCCGAATGTGTACGCCGATTTTGGTCTGGCGATTCCGTTCGTCACAAGCCAAGCGCGCGAAATTCTGCGCCAATTGTTGGGACTCGCGCCCGCGTCGAAAATTCTCTACAGTTCCGACGCATTTCACATTCCCGAATTGTATTATCTCGGCGCGGTGTTGGGGCGCCGCGCGTTGGGACAAGTGCTGGAAGAATTTATTGGAGCGGATTTGATTGAGGCGAGACGCGCGGAAAAGATGGGAGAGATGATTTTGCGAGGGAACGCGCGGGATGTGTATGAATTGGATGATTGACCTACGGACGAGTCGCTCTCGACTCGTCCCTTTTGTTATGTCTGCATTTTCTTTTTCTTGCGCGCGCCATTCGTTCGTCCTGTCTGCCGCTTCGATTTTGGCGCGGCGCTCAACTTTTTTGGCGTGATGCGAATTTCGACTTGTGCATCTAATGCCTCCGCGACTTTTTTGAGAAAGGTCAGATTGCGAAATCCATAGCCGCTTTCGAGCCGCGCGATGCTGGGCTGGCGTGTCCCAACCTTGCGCGCGAGTTCGGCTTGCGAAAGTTTTTTGAGGATGCGAAGACGTTTGAGTTCGTAAGCGGGTTCGGATTCTTCCCAAGCCGCGCGAAACGCGGGGTCTTGCAACTGTTCATTCAAGTATTCCTCAAGCGTTAACAGATTTTCTCGCATATCACTCCTTGTTCAGAACCGCGCGCAACCGCTTGGTGGCTATCGCCAGTTCTTGCCGCGGGGTCTTGGAAGTCTTTTTGATAAAACCATGCAAGAGAATGAATTGACGCCCGCGTTGCGCGACATAAAAAATCCGCACCGCGCCATCCACCGTCTTGGTTCGCAGCTCCCATAATTTGCGGACTCCTTCGACGGGGCGCACAGTTGGAAAGCTGACCGCAATTCCAAATTCGCGCAAGAGGGTCATGTCACGGACAACGGCAGTGCGCGCGTCCTCCGACAGCGTTGCCAAAAATTCTGAAACGGGACGCCTCCCCCGCTCGTCCTCATAAAAGACAACAGACCAAGATTCTTTTTGCATGAATGAACATAGTATAACAAAATGGTTATGGAGCGTCAAACGCGAGTAGGGAAGATTGCCAGCGGATTGTGAAAGCGGATGAGTGGATGTGCGCACCGCTATCCGTTTATGGCGATGTATTCATCGCGGCTTTCATTATCCGATAGTAAAGAGGATGGGAATGAGTGCGAGTTAGGAAGTTGATGGGGTTGGCGGGCAAAGGCGCAAAACAAAACGACGAGCTCGCGGGCTCGTCATTTTTGTGTCTGCATCTTTTTCTTGGTATCCGTTTGGTATCAAGTCGCTACTGGCAACTCGCATCAAAATCAGCGTTTACGAGACTGTTATTTGTAACTGTGATTTCTGGTCCTATGGAAATAATAAAAGTCTCGCCCTGTTTATTACTGGCGGTCATAGATAAGGCTTGGCCGCTGAAAGCCGAAGGGATCTTGACTGCATATTGCTGACAATGGCGCTGCGCCTTACTGATATTCCATGCAAGGCTAAGCATATAAGTGCCGGGTGCCAAATTTTCAAACGAATACTTGCCCTCGGCATTCGTCGTTACCTCAATCCTATTGTCCGCACCATCTTTCGTCAAAGCAATTTCAAAATCGGGAATAGGTTCATCATCGCTGCCCCAAAACACACGACCTGTCAGCCCACTTGCTGCTGGCGTTGCAGTTGATGGCTGGGGTGTTGCGCTCGGCTTGCGCGTTGGCGTCGCTGTTGGCGGAATGGGTGTTGATGTCGCCGTCGGTGGAACAGGCGTTGGTGTTACTGTTGGAGGTACCACTGTTGGCGGAACAGGCGTAGCCGATGTTGTGGGTGGAACAGGCGTTGGCGTTTCCGCAGGCGCGCAACTCGCGATTATCACGACTACAATTGCGATGACAATTTTGTAAAATTGAACATGATGTCCTACTTGTAGAAAATTTTTTCGCTACGATAAACAAAAAACACCCGTCCTCACGCGCACGCGCGCGTAACGACAGGTGTTCTATTTTCCGAAACGAAAATCGAATTACCGTTATTTAGAACAAGCGTTCCGGGGGGGGTACAGGAATATGTTGCGCGAAATTTTGCTGCATGGGCATCTACTTCCGCAAAAGATACAGAAATGCAAAACAAATCATAGCAGAAAAATCAGAGACCCGCGCAATGAATTTTCAAAGCAAATTCAACACGCGCAGCGCCAACAGCATCAACGCCCCCACTGCAATCATCACGAAAATCCACGCGGAATACTGCAACATCACCGCGCGCCAAACTCGCTGCCCGTGCGCGCGATGACGTTCCGTTCCCGCGTCGAGCCACGCGCGATTCGCGTTCTCAACACCGACCACGCGTCCTAACCACCACGCGCGATTGCAATGTACGTACTCGCCAATTTCGCTCGCGCGAATCACATCGTCATTGACTCTTTCAGACATTGACACAAATCTCTCCACTGACTAGAATCAGGTTGGAGGAAAAGAAAATGAACTATACCGTTGTTTTGGAAGAAGCAGAGGAAGGTGGATACACCGTCACAGTGCCTGCCTTGCCCGGCTGCATTTCCGAAGGCGACAACTACGATGAGGCGCTTGAAAATATCAAAGACGCAATTCAATTGTATTTGCGCGCAGTGGCGAAAGAGGTTGAGCAACTCAAAAAACAAAAGAACCTGAAGCTCGCGCAGGTCTCAATCTAAATGCGCCCACTCCCTCGCGTTTCGGGAAAACAAGTCATTCGCGCGCTAAAAAGCGTCGGCTTTGAAGAGTTTGACCAATCGGGCAGTCATGTGTATTTGCATCGCTGGACAGGCGAACGCTGGTCAGACCGTGTTACAGTCCCCGTTCATGGAAACAAAATACTGAAACTTAAAACACTCAAGAGCATTTTGAAACAGGCAAATCTAACTGTTGATGAATTTGCTGACCTTTTGTAGAGAGTCGCCTATTTCTCTCATCTCCATTATTTCCTTCTCTCATCGCGCTTTCACCCGTTCACCTCTTCACCCGTTCACCTTCCCCTCAAACTCCCGCAACCTCTCTTCCAACTTTTCCTGCCGCCACGCCACCGTCAAATCGCCGCGCGTTTTTTCCAGCACGCCGCGCACAATGTCCGTTTGACGCCGCAAGCCGCCCGTGAGTGCGTCGGGAAAATCCATCGTCACGAGCATCGAATAAATATCGTCCATCGCTTGCAACATCGCCTCACTGCGTTCGAGTTGTTCGTGTCGAATAATGTCGAGAATGTAGCGACGCATTTCCGTTGCCGCTTCGCCGAGTCCGTTCAAGTACGCGGCGTAATCCACACCCAACGCGTCGGGGTCAGGAATCGGTTGGTTCGTCAAGAGCGCGTGGACAATGTGCGCTTCGGCAACTTCTTTGAGCGCGTCCTGCACATAACCCGTGTAGTGCAAATCGGGATATGGCGCGACGTCCGCTTTCATCGCGTCTGCCACACTGCGCGCCGTTTCCAAAATTTTAGCGGCGTTATCATATTCCGCGCGATGCGACGCGCGAATCGAAAGCGAGCAGTGCCGAATCACTTCACGCGATTTCGCCAATGCCGCGTCGCGCGCCGCGTTCTTTGCCACAAATGTTTGTCGGATTTTTTCTTCGATGGCTTCTAAACCTTGCATGTGACCTCTTGAAAGTGGAGATTGGAGATTAGAGATTAGAGATTGGAGATTGATGTTTGACGTCTTGCGTTTTATTTTAACGTTATAGCACAGAGCAGCTTTATGCGCCAAGCGACGGGGCGCGTGCGCCATAGCCGCGCAAACGTCCTGCCGAAATCGTTTCGAGCGCGCTTGCACGCCCCAAATAGCGCACGAGCAAATCCTGAAAATCGTGCGCCGTCAACGTCAAGAGTTCGGTGGGTTCGAGTGCGCGCGCGGTGGCGGTGCGCGGAATGTTGTACAGCAGCGCAATTTCGCCAATCGCTTCGCCTGCGCCGCGCGTGGCAACGGTCCGCCCGTTTTGTGTAATTTCGATGCGCCCTTTGTGAATAATATAAAAACGGTCGCCCGGTTCGCCTTGCTGCATGATAATTGCGCCCGCGTCAACCGTTTGCGGCTGCAATTTCGTCAACACCAAATCCAATTCGCTCGGCGTCAATTCTTGAAACAACGGCAGCGCGGCAATTTCCGCGCGATACCGCAGCGCCGATTCCAATTTGTGCTTGGTGTGGAGGTCGTGCGCCAACAACGCGTTGAACGTTTTCGCGTCCAGAACAAACACGCGGCTTGGTTCCACCGCAATCACTGTGGCATTGCGCGGCGCGTGCGTGAGCAACGCCATTTCTCCAAAATAATCTCCGCGTGCAAGTCGTTCTACAAATACACCGTCCACATTCACATCGAACGCGCCGCGCGCAATCACATAAAATGTCTCGCCCATCTCGCCTTGTCGCACAACCGCCGTCCCCGTCGAGATAGTTTGAACCCGCATGGCGCGCGCAATTTCCAATAACCGCGCATCGGGCAAATCTTGCCAGAGGGGAATCGCGCGCAGCGCGTCGAGCGCCGCGCGATGCACCAATTTTTCCGTCCGCGTGTTCAAGGCGCCCACGCGTGCGCGGACTTGGACCACCAACGCGCGTCCCCACACGTACAACACAAGCGCCAACGGAATCGTCAACAGCGTCGCAAGCAAAAGCACCGCGCTTTGCGCGAGAATGTTGGCGCCGGTGAATGCTTCCCCCGCGATCGAGGCGAGGCGCAAACGCCAAAATTGAAGCGCCAGCAAGAGCGCAAACACCGAATAACCGAGCGAGGCAATGCCAAACACCGCAAAAAAAATTTCCTCGCGCGAAAATTTGCGGCGCGCGCGAATTTTTTCCCACATGCCGCCGCGCACAAAACTCATCGCCCGCGCGCGCAGGGCGGGTTTCTCCAACCAATCCACCAACAAATAATAACCGTCGAGTTCGAGCAAAGGATTGAAATTGAACAAGGTATTGATGAGCAAGACCAAACCCCACGCGAACAACAACGCGCCCAACACACCGTGCGGCAAAAAAAATGCGCCCAGCGCGCACACCCCGCCCAATACCAAACCCGTGTACGGACCCGCAAACGACGTAATCAAACGCGCGCGGCGCGGCGCCATCCAAATATCGGTCGTGTCCACAAATCCTGCCGGAAAACCGTAATACACCATAAAGCCGCCGCGCGGCACGGTACGGCCCGCGCGTTTTACCGCCATCGCGTGCCCGAGTTCGTGAATGATGAGCGTTACGAATTGAAAGATAAAAAACAAGCCGAACGCGGCGAGGTACGAATCGCCGAATTGCAGTACCGGATAACGCCC
>JAKOPZ010000162.1 GCA_029778615.1 Chloroflexota bacterium
AATCCTGTCAAAAATATTTTACGAATCGCGCGGCGGCAGTGCGAGATAACTCAAGAGCAAGCCAATTACGCCTGCCATGACGATACTGCCCGCGCTCAAATGAATTGCCCACCACACGCCTTGCGTCAACTCGAGCGCGGCAAAATAAAATCCAAGCAGCAACGCGGGCAACGCAAATGCAAAGACGCGCAGCGCGTTCGTCGTTCGACTGAGGCTCACGAATGTTCGCGCGGGTGATACTTTGAGAACATAAAGCAAAACATCTGCGACGATACCCGCGCACACAAACGCCAACACAGGCAACAACGGATACGCGCCTTGGTCGTACAACGCTCCCATCGCTAACGCGTTGATGCCAAGCAGCAGAGACAACGCGCCCGGCGCGAGTGAAAAACGTTGCAGCGCAAACAACACGAATCCTGTGATTAACGCCGCGCTCAATTGCAAACTCACCACGCCGAGTTCCGCATTCAACGCGGGCGAAGGATACCAAGCATTACTGCCCCACAGATTTGCTAACGGATACGCGATTTGGGTAAAAAATGTCAGCACCGAAAGAGTGAGGATCAACGACAACACCAGCGGTAATTGCGCGCGCAAAGATGTCGGCGTCTCACTGTGCCGCCATGCCGCGCGTAGCGGTCCCGTCACAATCAACATTGCCGCGCCTGCGAGTAACAAGTGCGTTGGACTGTAGAGCGCCTCCACTTGTTTTTCAACTCCAAACAGCGTATGCCAAATCAAATCGCCCACGCCGCCGCCGATGAACAAAAGCGCGCCGACAAACGAAAGCAAGTATCCATTCGGAAGCGCGTGCGCGAATGACACCCCGCGTCGTAGATTGAGAAATATATTTCCGCTCAGAAAAAGCAATACCAGCAAATGCGCCAAATACAGGACGCCGTGCCACGGCGTAAAAAACGATTGGTCCACTTGTCCGTGCGTGTGCGCCCAGCCGTCGAGGAACAAGCCAAACACAAAAAACATGGAAAGCAGTGTGAACACCCAATCGAAACCTGCGTTGTCCAAAATTCGCGCGCGTGCTGGGAACGCGTCAAGCGTTTGTGCGCGCAGTGGCGCATTGAAAATTGTATTTTGCATCATTTTCTCCATTCGTTTTGCAGCATGATAACGCGCTCGTTGTTGACGCGCATCGCACCACTAGACAATTTTCTTGTCCGTTCGGACACTGTCCGCACGGACAATCTCGCGAACGTGTGAGAATGATATAATTCCTCCTCACAATGTTCACAGCACTTTTTGCGCGCAGCGGACGCGAGGGGCGCCTCATCCTCTTTATCAGTTACCTTCTCGAAGCGGGCGTCGTTTTGCGCGCGCTCGGGTATATCGCGCAGCCCGCGTCGCAAGGTCCGCTGATTATCTTGCTCTTGAGTGTGTATCTCATTCTCTTGACCCTCGCGCAGCTTGCGCCCTTTCGCGCGCAATGGCAGCATCATCTCTATTTCACTGTTCAAACTGTGCTCCTCGCCGTGTTGCTCCTGCTTCCTCCGCGCTTTGATTTTTACGCCGTCCTCTTTTTTCCGCTTGCCGCGCAAGCATTGCTCAACTTGCCGCGCCGAACGGGACGCCTTTGGATTGGCATTTTCGCGTTGGTGTGGACAATCATTTTTGTCGCAACGTTTGGCGCGAGTGGTTTGGCGCTATCGCTCTTTTTCCTCGTCGGCGCGATTTTCTTTGCCTTGTTCGGCGTACTCACCGTGCAAACGTTGGAAGCGAATCGGCGGCTCGAACACTACGCGGGGCAAGTGCAAGAACTCACGCTGACGAACGAACGCCAACGCATGGCACGCGAACTCCACGATACCTTGGCGCAAGGACTCGCGGGCTTGATTCTGCAACTCGAAGCGGCGGACTCGCATCTCGCGCGCGGAAATGCCCAACGCGCGCAAACGATTATCGAACAAGCCATGACGCGTGCGCGTGCAACGCTCACCGACGCGCGGCGCGCGATTGACGATTTGCGCGCAAACGAGGACGCGCCGCGTGCTGTCGCCGACACTGTGCGCGCGGAAGCGGAA
>JAKOPZ010000017.1 GCA_029778615.1 Chloroflexota bacterium
ATCTCAAATCAGAAATTCCATCACGCTTCGCCGTTGACTTGCAAATCGAAAAATGTTCCTGAATCTATGTCGTATTTGAGATTGAAAAAACAATCGCCGCCGTCGAGAACAAATACGCGTCGCGTTTTCCAATCGTCAAAATTCGCACAAAACGCGTTGACGAAAATTACGCGCTTGCCGTTTTCGATTTCGCCCCAGTACTGAAATTTGTATTGCACGAGGCGTTCGGCAATTGGGGCTTTTTGCGCGTGGAATTGTTTTTGATTTTGTGCGAGAAAATTTGGTAATTCTTTTTCGAGCGCGGCGACGGTGGCGTTATCGGGCGTGAAAGCGCCGTCGGAAAGAATGACGCTTTGTAATGCGGATGGTGGAAGGGGAGTTGGCGACATGGTAACTTGGGTTGTGCAATTCGATGGGGCAGGTTCATTTTTTGCGCGTGCGGCGAGCCATGCCAGCACATCCGCGCGGGACGCGGCGATTGCGCCCAAATGGTCCACATTGGGATAGAGATGAAATTGCACGGCGTTGCCTGCCGCGCACAATTGCTCTACAAATGCGCGCGTCGTTTGCGGCGCGATAATGGGGTCGCCTTCGCCTTGCGCGACGAAAACGGGTGCAGGATACAAGACACCGCTTGGCGTATTCAAAAGCATCGTGTCGCGCCACGGCGAGGTTGTGGTGGGATTGGAAAAATAGTACGTGCTCGGCTTGTCGGCATTGAACGCGGCGATGGTGCCCAAAATACATTCTTGGTACACGCGCGGCAGGTCTTGAATTCCTTTCGGCGTAAAGACACCATCCAGCGGCAAGCGATACGTTTGTTGCCACGAACCGGCTACCATCATCGCAACGCCCGTCAACGCCGATGGTTTATCGGGAACAAGAATCGTATTGACCAAATCTTCCAGACGCGTTGCGGGTGCGTTCAACACGATACCGTGTAAAGGAATTTCCGGCGCGATGTCGGATGCGAGCTGCGCGGTAAACGCCGCCGCGTGTCCGCCTTGCGAATGACCCCACACAAAAGTTTGGTCATTCAATTTCACCGCGTCGAAATTGCGAAGCGCGCGAATCGAATCCAAAACATTTTGCGCTTCGATGCTGCCGATGAGGAAGGACGAATGATTGGCGGCTCCAAGTCCTTGATAGTCGGTCGCCGCAACCGCATAGCCCGCCTGCACAAACGGAACGACAACCGCATCCGGAAACGAAAAAAATTCTTGCGCGAATGGCAAACTCCACGGGTCAAGCGAAGGCGCGCATTGCGGCGCCAGTCCCTCGGTACCGTGCGCGACGGCGAGCAAGGGCAAGCCGTCGGTCGGAAGCGGGGCAAGCGGCGCGGCAAAAATTCCGGTGATGGCAGTGTCGTTGCCATTCACATCGCGCGAGTGATACATCACACGCCACGCTTGCACGTTGGCGTAATTCGTTTGAATTTTTTCGGTCTTGATAATGTTGCCGGGGTTGCCGGGCGGCAACGGATTCGGCGGCGTGTAAAACGCGGTCACGGGCGGATTGACGGCATTCCACGCGGCAAGCCCAAGCGCGCAGAGGATGAAGAGGAATCCAAGCGGAATAAAAAAGAGGGCGCGCCGAGTTTTCATCACATTACCGTTTCAAGAATTGTAACACAAGAAAACGAGACTTTCGTTGTCCGATGGTTTCAGCGGTCAAGAAATGTGACAAAAAATGCAATTTCGTTCGTTGTATAAAGTAGAGTTTGGAGCGTGTTTTTGCGGAACTATCGTTTTGGCGTTGGCGTCTTATTACTGCGCGTCGTCAAGGACGCGCGTATCTTTTGAGGTCATCTATTGTTATGAATGATTCATTCGAGTATCCACCGCACCCGTCGGAAGAGAATTCGGAATCCGCGCCGCCGGGTTATGAATACGAATATCCCGCGCAACTGCCGCGCCGTTCCGCGCCGCCGGAACGCCTCAATATGCCCGCACCGGTGCCTTTGCCGCCGCCGAGCTATGCGCCTGTGAATTCGGCGCCGCCCGCGTCACCGCCGCCAACAAACAATGTTCCTGTCAATTCCGTTTCGCCCGTGTCATCGGGCGGAGCGGAATATGACCCGCCGCGTGCGCTTCCTTCGAAACCGGCGCGGGGTGGTCGGCTGCGCGCGACGCGCCAAAAACCGCCGCCGCCCCTACCGCCCGGCGTGATGGCGCGCCGCGCGGGAGGCAGATGGTTCGCGCGGCTCATTCCATTTCTCATTGGCGCGCTGCTGATTGCTTGCTGCGGCGGCATTGCGCTCGTGGGCGGAGTGTATGCGTTTTATGCCAAAGACCTTCCGTCCGCTGATACGCTCGCCACGGTCAACACCGACCAGTCCACCAAAATTTTTGACCGCAACGGCGCGCTCTTGTACGAAATCGTTGACCCGAATCTCGGACGGCACACGATTATTCCGCCCGAAAAAATTCCCCAAGTGTTGAAACAAGCGACGCTCGCCACCGAAGACCCGTCGTTCTATAACAATCCCGGCGTAGATTGGTACGCCCTCGGACGCGCGCTCTATTATTTTGTACGCTATCAGCGCGCTGTGAGCGGTGCGTCCACCATCACCCAGCAGCTCATCAAGACCGCGCTGCTTTCACCCGAAGTTACACTCGAACGCAAAATCAAAGAAGCGATTCTGGCGATTGAAGTGACGCGGCGTTACTCCAAAGACCAAATTCTCGCGTTTTATCTCAACACTATCAATTATGGCAATCGTTCGTACGGTATTCAAGCCGCCGCGCAGTCGTACTTTGGCAAAGACGCGCCGCAGTTGGATTTGGCGGAAGCATCTTTGCTCGCGGGGCTGCCGCAGCTGCCCGCGATTTACGACCCGTGCATCAATCCCGATAAAGCGTTGGAGCGCCAAAAAGTTGTTTTGAGTTTGATGCTGGAGCAGGGCTCGGTCAATGCCGCGCAAGCTGCCGCCGCGTCGCAAGAAATGACGGAACGCCTCGCGAGCGAAGCGTTCATCAACCGATGCAAAGCAGGTTTGAATTACGCGCGCGCGCCGCACTTTGTGGAATATGTGCGCCAACAGCTGGAAGCAAAATACGGTCCCGAATTTGACCGCGCGGGTCTGCAAGTGTACACCACGCTCGACCCGCAGATTCAAACGATTGTGGAAGAAGAAGCGCGCAAACAGATTGCTGCGCTCAAGGGAAAAAATGTCAACAGCGCGGCAGCGGTGGTGATGAATCCGACGAACGGCGAAATTTATGCGATGCTTGGCAGTGTGGATTTTGACGACGCGAACATTGACGGACAAGTGAATGTGGCAACGCGTTTGCGACAGCCGGGCTCGTCCATCAAGCCCTTGAATTATCTCGCCGCGTTGGAAAAAGGTTGGACGCCCGCGACGCCGATTTATGATTTGGTTACCGACTTTCCCAACGGCGCGCAGCCGCCGTACATTCCCAAAAATTATGATGACAAAGAACACGGACTCGTCACCTTGCGCACCGCGCTCGCGAATTCGTACAACATTCCGGCGGTGAAAACTTTGTACTTTGTCGGCGTGCCGGAAATGATGGGCGTCGCGCAGCGTTTCGGCATCACGAGTTTTAACGACCCTTCGCGTTACGGTTTGTCCCTAACGTTGGGGGGGGGGGAAGTGAAACTGGTCGAATTGACGGACGCGTACGCGGCGCTTGCCAACGGCGGACAGCGCGTGCCCTCTACACCTTTTCTAAAAATTGTAGATGGAAACGGACGAACGATTTATGACACGTCGCACAGTGACGCGCTCCCGCAGCAAGTGACTGACCCGCGTTACGCGTACTTGCTTACGAGCATTCTTTCCGACAACAACGCGCGCACGCCCGCATTCGGCGCGAACTCGCCGTTAAAAGTTTCGCGCCCCGCGTTTGTCAAAACAGGAACGACGAACGATTACAAAGACAATTGGACGCTCGGCGGCACGAATGAATTGGTGATTGGCGTGTGGGTCGGGAATCCGCGCAACGAAGCGATGCGCAATGTTTCGGGCATCACGGGCGCGGCGCCGATTTGGCACAATGTGTTGGA
>JAKOPZ010000163.1 GCA_029778615.1 Chloroflexota bacterium
ACCAGCGCGCGATAATAATCAATCGCCGCGCGCATCGCGCCGGGCTGCGCGATGGCTCGCGCGTAAATTTCTATATCCGCGTCAGTGAACGCGTCCTTGCGAATCGCGCTCGAACGAATCCCTTTTGCAATTCGTCGCGCATTCTGCGCGATAAATTTTTCGGGCAAACGCGGCAATTGAAACGCGAGAATGTACCAACTGGAAAGCCATTGACGCGGCATCAATAAACCCGCCCGCCAGCGCGCGGGATGCGGCGCGTTGAGAATCATCAATCTCGAAACACGTTCGGGATAATCCATCGCAAAACGCCACGCAATCAGTCCGCCCCAATCGTGTCCGACGATGATTGCTTTTTCAACGCGCGCCGCGTCCAACAATTCCCCAACATCCAACGCAAGCACATTCAAATGATACGCGTCCACACCGCGCGGCTTGTCGCTCAAGTTATAGCCGCGCAAATCAGGCGCCCACACACGAAATCCTGCTTCTGCGAAAAACGGCAACTGTTTTCGCCAACTGTGCCAACATTCCGGAAAGCCATGCAAAAACAAAATCAGCGGCGCATCGTTTTCAATTTGCGCGACATGAAAACGCAAACCTTGCGCCCGGACGAATGAATGTTCAATCCCATTCATTGGAGTCGAGTCGCCGTAGGGCGACTTGGCGATGTTGTTGCCGACTGTAATTCAGTCGCGCGATTCTCAATTGCCCGTCTCCCCAGCAACTTGTCCCGCAATTGTCGCCATCTCCACTCCAGCAGAATCCGCAGCACCGTATCGAATCTTCGAAACCAATTTACACTTGTCACGCCGTTGAACATACTGACATAAATGTTTGACCATTTCGGCGATGCCGCAATTGCGCGAAACAGGTCCATCTCTTGCGGCAAACGCTTGCGTTCCAAATCCGCGTAAAAATCGGTGAGTTCGTACATCGGCTGCGTTTCATCGTCGCGTGTTTTGTGATAGACGCGAAATGCCGCATCCCACGCGCGCTCGCTTTTCCCCAACGCGTGATATTCCACAAACGCCCGTGTTGCCAATTCCGCCGAACGGAGCGCGTCGTGAATTCCTTGCCCCGGCAGTGGGTCTTTGTAATACGCCGCGTCGCCAATCAATACCCAACCGTTCCCAAACGGCTCGCGATAAAACGAATCGCGCGGACTCACACCATACACGGGTGTCACGCGTTTCGCGTCGCGCATTCGTTCACCCATTTCAGGAATTTTCTGCGCGTATTCAAAATGAACGTTCTCGTAATTTTGGCGCACGCGTTCAAATTGTGACGCGGGCAGGGAAATCGAAATCACCGTCAAATCGCTGTCGCTATTCGCGGTCACAAATGCAAAATGTTCGTCGGCATCATAATAAATCGTCGCCGTCGGTTCGTCCGCCGCAGGTTTCACATTTTCATAATAGGCAAAATAAATGCACGTATGTCCCGCGATGACATTGTATTTTTTCGCGTTCACCTTTTCCGCAATCGTCGAAAAAATTCCGTCCGCGCCAATCACCGCCTCCGCGCGAATCTCGATTTCGTCCCCCCCCCCGCCCTCGCGTCCGCGCACACCCACCACGCGTTCGTTTTCCCAAATCAAATCCGTCACATTAAAACCCAAACGCGTTTCCACATTTGGCATCTGCGCGACGTGATTGAAAATCACCTCATCATACAACTCGCGTCGAATTTGATACGCGTAATCAAAACCCGCGTGGGGCAACATGCGTCCATACAAACGAACATTACCGATCTGTGTTTGATACAAACGCAATTTCGGCGCGCCAATCGCCTCGATTTTTTCCAACACGCCAATTTTTTTCAAAACATCAAAAGTATTCCCGAACGTGAGCGGACACGACAGCGTTGTTTTAGGAAACGTCACGCGGTCCACCAACAACACGCGAAAATTTTCTTGTGCCATTAATGCCGCCATCACCGCCCCCGCCGCCCGCGCGCCGACAATAATTGCGTCGTATTGCGTCTCGCTTCTCATCTCTCGTCTCTCGCCCATCACCCTGTCCCCCTGTCCCCCTGTCACCTTGTCATCCAATCACCAATCTCCCGTCTCCAATCTCTACTCTCTCCTCACCCCCGCTCGCGCCAACACTCTCTCCGCCGCCTTGATTATCGGCATGTCC
>JAKOPZ010000164.1 GCA_029778615.1 Chloroflexota bacterium
CAAGAAGATTTTGAGTGTGTAGGAGAACTGCCAACGGATGATGAAAGCGGATAAGCGGATATGCGCGCGTTTGCCATCCGCTTATCCGCTCTTTATCCGCTGGTAACGACTTTCCAACCACAACAATTTCAACACAATACAAACCGAGAACAACCATGCCCACCTTCCCTCCCTTCCCCCGCTTCAATCTCGATGACCCATGCGCGCAAGACCCTGACAATCTCATCAAGAATGGCACGATGGGTCCCGCGCATCACGACACGCCGTTCGGCACCGTTGTTGACAATTGGGAGCCGTTCGTCATCAGTGCGAACGCGCCGCAGTTTCGTTGGGTGGACAATGAGGCGATTGACCCCGGCGGCTCGCAGCAAATTTTTTCCGGCGATACGTTCGATGCGGGCGTGATGCAGACCGTGAAAAAATTGCAGCCGAACATGGTGTATATGATTCGGCTCGGTTATTCGCTCGCGGCAAAATCGTTTGGCGGACCGAATGTGCGCGTGCAAACCATCGGACGAAAAATCGGCGTGGATGTGAATGGCGGCACCGACGCGAAATCGCCGAACGTGATTTGGGGACCCGATTTGTTTGACGGCAAAGCCGCGCTCAATCGTCCCGAAATGCAAATGGTGTTTGTGGCAAAAGCGAATCAAGCGACAATTTTTTTGCGCGCAATGGTTAAAGACGGGGGCGAAGGCGAAAATCGCGTATGGTTCGACGCGATATGTATGGAAGCGCGTCCTGATATTTCGCCAAGCGATGTTCAACAACCTGCGCCGATTGAACAGACATTGGAACAAGCCGCGCAAGCGCGCGCAGACGCGGCGAAGCCGTGGATGCCCGTCAACAATACCGCTGCGTTGTGGCTCGCCGCGAAAGCGATGGGTTTGCAAGACCAACAAACGGACGAACTATCATTCACGTACAAAGGCGAAAATTATTTATGCCAAGTGTTTAATTTCGGTATCGTGTATTGCAAGGTCGGCGATTTTGGAAATGTAAAAGTGATAAGAAAGTAGTAGGTAGTAGGTAGCAAGGACTGACATGCTACCTACTACTTGCTACCTGCTACCTACTACCCCAACTATGAAACCCAAAGTATTCGTCTCGCGCATTATTCCTGATGAAGGACTGAATCTCGTACTCGACGCGTGTGAAGCAGAAGTGTGGCAAGAGGAATTGCCGCCGCCGCGCGAAATTTTGCTGGAAAAAATTCGCGACAAGGTGGGCTTGTTGTCGCTGCTCACCGACAAGATTGATGCGGAATTGATGGACATGAATCCACAATTGCGCGTCGTTTCCAATTACGCTGTCGGTTTCGACAACATTGATATTCCTGCCGCAACGCAGCGCGGCTTGCCAATTGGGAATACGCCCGGTGTGTTGACGGACACGACTGCCGATTTCGCATTCACACTGTTGATGAGCGCGGCGCGGCGCGTTGTGGAAGGCGCGGACTATGTGCGCGCGGGCAAATGGAAAACGTGGGGACCGAAATTGTTGACAGGCGTGGACATTCACGGCGCGACGTTGGG
>JAKOPZ010000165.1 GCA_029778615.1 Chloroflexota bacterium
CAAGTGCCGACGCTGCCGCTGCCCGAAACACAAGCCGCCAACGCGTATCTCAAATCGAACCGCTTTGTACTTTCGACCCTGCTTTCGCTCGAAGAAAATCTGCCGGCGGAAAAACGGCAGCCGCTCGTCACGCTCGCGCAAATGACGTTTGACGAATATCTCAAACAACGCAGCGACCTTGTCGAAAACAGTCCCGTGCTCCTCTTTGACCAGTTCGAAGAAATTCTCACTCTCGAACCGATGAACGTTGCCGCCAAAGTCGCGTTCTTTGAACAAATTGGCGAAGCATTGCGCGACCGTTCGCGCTGGGCATTGTTTGCGATGCGCGAAGATTATCTCGCGGGACTCGACCCGTTCATCAAACCGATTCCTACGCGTTTTGCCACCACCTATCGGCTCGATTTGTTGGGTGTGAATGCGGCGCGCGAAGCCATTCAAAAACCCGCCCAAAACGCGGGAGTAGATTTTACCGCTGCCGCTGCGGACAAACTCATCAACGATTTGCGTCAGGTGCAGGTGCAGCGCGCCGATGGTACGATGGAGTTGCAGCCCGGTTTGTACGTGGAACCCGTGCAGCTGCAAGTGGTGTGCTATCGGTTGTGGGACAAGATTGACGACAAGAATCAAATTGTCGAAAGTGATATTGCTAACGTCGGCGATGTCAACAGCGCGCTGGCAAGTTATTACGAATTGCGCGTGCTGTCCGCTGCCACGAGCACCGGCGAATCCGAACGCGCGATTCGCGAATGGTTTGACCGCCAGCTCATCACCGAGCAGGGCATTCGCGGGCAAGTGTTGATGGAACCCGAACGCAGTCGCGGTTTGAGCAACGCGGCGATTCGCCTGTTCGAAGACGCGCATCTCGTGCGCGCGGATGAACGACGCGGCGCGACATGGTTCGAACTCGCGCACGACCGTTTGATTGAACCGATTCGCGCGAGCAATAAAGCATGGTTCCAAGAAAATCTCAGTCCGCTTCAGCAAGCCGCCGAGTTGTGGGTGAAACAAGGACGCGCCGATGATTTGCTCTTGCGCGGCAAGGCATTGGCGGACGCGGAAAAGTGGGCGCAGCAGCACGCAAAGGAATTGACGCCGACAGAACAAGAATTTTTGAGCGAATGCCGTCAAGCACAGCTGATTCGAGAAAAAGAACAAAAGCAAAACCGCCGCATTCGTTATCTCGCGTTCGGCGCAACCGCGTTGAGTATCATTGCGTTACTCGGCATTTGCGCCGCGTTGTTGGCGTTGAATCAACTGGGCGCGGCGTTGACCGAAGCCGATGACGCGCGCGCGCTCGCAGTGAAAAACGGCGACGAAGCGAACGCGTCGAAACTGCAAGCGCAAACGCAAGAACGCGTTTCAAAAATGACCAACGCCGCGCTCGCGCAGTTGAATGTGGACCCCGAAGTGAGTTTGCTGCTGGCGATGCAAGCGTACAGCACAACGCAATCCGTACAAACGGACGATATTTTGCGGCAGGCGGTGATTGAATCGCGTGTGCGCGGCGCGCTGCGCGGACATACGGACAGTGTGGATTCGGTCGCAATCAGTCCCGACGGAAAATTTTTCGCGACCGGTTCGGGCGACAAGACCGCGATTCTTTGGGACGCGTCGAATGGCAAACAAGTGTACGTTTTAAAAGGACACACCGCGCCGATTTGGACCGTCGCCTTTAGTCCGGATGGTAAAACTCTGTTGACGACGAGCGAAGACATGACCGCGCGCCTTTGGGATTTGACCGCGTGCAGCGGCACGAGTTGTCCCGCGCGCGAATTAAAAAGTCACACCAAGGCGGTGTGGAACGGTACGTTCAGCCCGCGCGGGGAGGCGGTGGTAACGGTGGGCGATGATGGCGTCGCGAAACTTTGGGAGACCGCAAGTGGAAACTTTTTGGGTGATATTGGCAAACACGCGCTCGGTATCAACGCGGTCGCATTCAGTCCCGACGGACATTATCTGGTCACTGTCAGCGCAGACCGCACCGCTCAAGTGACCGATTTGACCACGTGCCAAGGCACAACGTGTTCCTTTACGCCCATCGAGACGCAGGCGGCATTGTGGAATGTCGCATTCAGTCCCGACAGCAAATACATTGTCATTGCGAGTGATGACCAAAACGCCTACAAGGTGAATCTCGCCACCAACAGCAGTGAACTGCAATTGAGCGGACACAGCGACGCGGTGTTGAGCGTGGCGTACAGTCCCGATGGAAAATATATTGCTACGGGCAGTCGCGACGGCACCGCGCGCATTTGGGATGCGAATACGGGACAGGTCATTGCCATACTGCGCGGGCACGACAATTCGGTGTGGAGCGTGGCGTTCACGCCCGACAGTCGCTTGCTGCTCACGGGCAGCGCGGACACCACCGCGCGGCTGTGGGATATTTCCGACAGTGATGCGCTGCGCGTTTTGCGCGGCACCTTGAACAAAGTGTTGGGCGCGGATTACAGCGGCGATGGCAAACGCGCAATCACGGTGGGCGCGGACGGCATCGCGCGGGTTTGGGACGTGGAAAGCGTTTCCGTACTGGAAACGCTCGTTGGACATTCCGGTTGGGTCAGCGACGGCGCGTTGAATCAGGACGGTACGCGCGCGGCGACGGCGAGTTTTGACGAGACCGCGCGCATTTGGGACTTGACCCGCTGCGCGTCCGATTGTCCGTTTATTGAACTCAAGGGACATGCTGGAATCGTGCGCGGCATCTCGTTCAGTCCCGATGGAAAATTTGTGGTGACGGCGAGCGATGACCGCACCGCGCGTTTGTGGGACGCGACCACCGGCGCGCTCATGCGAACGTTTTCCGGACACGAAGACGCGGTGAATCACGCGTTCTTTAGCGGCGATGGAAAATGGATTGTCACGGCGAGCAATGACCATACCGCTGTCGTGTGGGATGTGGCGACGGGCGAGCCAAAAATTGTTTTGCTCGGGCATGCGGGCGCGGTGATGAATGCTTCTTTTAATCACGACGCGACCCAAGTGGTGACGGCGAGCGATGACCGCACCGCGCGCATTTGGGATATTGCCAAGTGTTCGCAGGACGGCAGTACCTCGAGCTGTCCGTTCAAAGAATTAAAAGGGCATCTCGGCGCGGTGACGGGCGCGGTCTTTACAGGTGATGGGAAATTTGTGATAACGGGCAGCGCGGACAAAACCGCGCGTGTGTGGGATGCGACAACCGGCGAAACGACAAGTATTTTGCGCGGACACACGGATAAAATTCAAACCGTTGAATTGAGTCCCGACGACAAATTTGTCATGACGGCAAGTTCGGACAAAACTGTTCGCATTATGCCGCTGCATATTCAAGACGTGTTGGCGCTCGCGCAGACACGCGTCACGCGTGCGCTCTCGTGCGACGAATGGGCGCTGAATCTCGGCGACCCGAATTATTGTCCGAACGGCGGCGTTGCACAAAACGCTATCGCCTTTCCGACGCTGGCGCCTATTACGCGCATAGCCCTCGCATCGGTTACCGAAAGCGCGCATGCTACACCGGCTGTCACACAAACCGCGCCGCCGACTCTCGTCAACACGCCGGAACCTTTACCGACAGAACGACCGACGGTAGATTTGTCTCAACCGTCCGGGGGCGGCGGCGGCGCAACGGTAACACCGGAGAGCGCAACGCCACCAGCTGCGGCTTCGCCCACCGCGAATGTACTGCCGACGATTCCGCCGTTCACCGCGACGCCGCAGCTCGCGCCGGGCGTTTACATTTCGCGCATTGTGTATGTTCCGCTCGACGCGCCCAATTTTCAATTTCGCGTCACCTTTATCAATACCACCGGCGCGCCGGTGACATACACCAAATGGCTCGTCCCATTTTTTGAACCGGGCGCGAAAAATTCACTCGGCGCGCCCAGAGGAAATGAAAAAACAATTCCCACCGGAACTTCGGAACAGCTGACCGAAACATGGAAAGTTGGCGTGGGACAATGTTCGCCGTTCACCGCCAAACCGGTTTCTGAAGATGCGGATGGTCGCCAAACGCCGTTCGTCTTTACAGATGGGCAAGCCGCCGCGCTCGATTTTCAATTGTGTCCGCCGTAAGCGTATGAGACGAAAATTATTTCTCGCAATGGCTGTACTGTTTTGTGTAAGCGCGTGCAGTGCAACGACACCTGCCGCGCCGATCGAATCAACGGCTATCCCTGCCACGCAAACCGCTGTGCCCGTGCGTACCGAAATGCCTACGGTGAGCACGCGCACGGACCGCCGCGCGCCAACGCTCGCGCCGACGGAAACCGCAACCGACATTCCCACGCCAACACCCGCGCCGAGCGAAACTGCCACGCTCGCCGCGACAGAAACGCCATTGCCCTCGCCGACCGCGAGCAGACCTGCGGCAACCGCGACGCCGCCGCTTGCTGCCGGAGTGTACGTCACCGCGTTTCGCATCGAACCCGCGCAGCCCAAATCGAAACCGGCGGAATTTCATTTCCGCGTCGCGTTTCTCAACACAGTGGGGCAAGCGGTCAATTATCCGCGCTGGCGCGTTCTCATTTCGCCAAAAGGACAGGACAAGGTGACTGGCGACCCGCAAGGCGAAAGCAAAACGATTGCGAACGGCGCGTCGGAACAAAATACCGAAGCGTGGTCCATCAACGTCTCGAGCGTCTGTGAAAGCTTTAGCGCGCGCCCGATTTGGGAAAGAGAAGACCGCGTGCAGGTGCCCCTGCCTGCACCGGATGGGAAAATTCCGACGATTGAATTTCAAGTGTGTCCTTGATGTTAAAGCGTCGTGGGCAGCAACGGAACCCGGTTCTGTTGCTGCCCACGACAAAATTCATGTCCGATTCTTTTATTCGAAACTTTTTTGAACGCTTGCGCGCGCTGCCCAGAGCATTGGTTGTTTTGCTCGGCTTGATTCTTGGCGCGGGCGCACTCAATCTTGTCCTCGGTTCGCCGGTCAATTTGTATTTGACCGTTGCCGTGATGCTCGCTGCTGCGCTGTTACTTTGGTTGCGCTTTCTCGATGCGAATTTTACCCAGCACCGCATTCGCGCGATTTTTCATTCCGCCGACCAATGGCCCGTGCTGACGCGCACGTACCCGCTGTACAAATGGGTGGACTTGTACCGCGCGGCAGAGAGCATTTCGCGCGCGTATCCGTTTTGTCAGACGCTCTTGACCGAGCACAACATGCCGCTGAAATATCTGCTGCAAGAAAGTTTCATCGAAAGTTTGCGAATGCCGCTCAAACCGCCAACGATGATGCCGCGCAAAATTTCGCCCACCGAAGAAATTTTTCTGCCCGCCGAAACGTTGTGGCTCGTGCGCGATGACAACACCCTGCCGCGCGGCGCGATTGTGCGCGTGCATTTGATTTCGTACAATCAAATGGTGCAGCTCGAAGTGGCATCGGCCGACGCGAATGCGGCAACTCAAATCATTGACGCGGTGTTGAACCACGCCACCGTCAACAGCATTTATCGTCATCACATTATCAGTCCCGTCTTTCAAAGACAAATCAAGTCGTCGTTCCGCGATGATGAAGGCAACGTCGGTTTCGATTTGTTGTTCGAACCCGACCCGATGGTGACGGACGACAAAATTATTTTGGATGAAAGCGTGCGCCGTGTGGTGGAGCGCACCGTGATTGATTTTCACACGCGGCGCGAGGAATTGATGCAGTACGGTTTGCCCGGACGACGCGGCGTTTTATTTTACGGACCGCCCGGCACGGGGAAAACGTACACGTGCAAATACATCGCGCACAAATTGTCCGACGCGACGACCATCATTGCAACAGGACACGCGCTCACGCAAATCAAAGCGGTGTGCGACCTCGCCAAAATGTTTCAACCGAGTCTCGTCATTTTAGAAGATGTGGACTTGATGTTTTCGGAACGCGAAGTGAATCCGCACGCGCCGCTGCTGGGCGATTTGTTGGACGAGTTGGACGGCTTTCAGCAGAACGACGAAATTATTTTTGTCTTGACGACGAATGCGATTGAACGCGTCGAGGGCGCCATCAAAAATCGCCCCGGACGCATCAGCCAGTGCATCTATCTCGGTCCGCCAACGCCCAAGCTGCGCCGCGAATATCTGGGTGTGCTATTGAAACCATACAATATCGCAGAGGTGAATCTCGACCACATTGTCGCGGAAACCGAAGGCGTGAGTCAGGCATTTTTGAAGGAAATGATTTTTCGCGCTGTGCAGATTTCCACCGAACGGAACATGGACGGCGAAGGCGTGTTGATGCAGCAGAATGATTTTTCCACTGCGATTCGCGAAATGACGGCGGGCGGCGGACGTTTCGGCAAGCGCATTATCGGTTTTCAAGTGGAGCCGTGATGACACGACGCGAACATTTCAAACCCGGCGAAGGCAGTATCTATCTCTGCGCGCCCGTGAACGCGCTGGTGGAAGGCATTTACGAAGAAAAAATTCCGTTCGCCGAAATCAAACAACACGGCGATTTCGGGCTCGGCACGTTCGACGATTTGGACGGCGAGATGGTGATGCTCGACGGCAACATTTTTCAAATCAACGCGCAAGGACGCGTGGCGCGCGTGCCCGACGACGCGTTGACGCCGTTCGCGTGCGTTACGTTTTATGCGCCCTTTAGTCACGATGTGCTGGAGCGCGAGCTGGCGTACCCGCAATTTTTGGAATGGCTCAACACGCTTTTGCCATCGCCCAATATTTTTTACGCGCTGCGGATTCAAGGAACGTTTTCGTACATGAAAACGCGTTCCGTGCCGAAACAAGAAAATTATCGTCCGCTCGTCGAGGTGACGCAAGCGCAGCCGACTTTTGAATTTTCAAACATTGCGGGAACGCTCGCCGGTTTCTTTACGCCAGCGTATATGAGCTCCTTGAGTGTGCCCGGACTGCATCTTCATTTTCTCTCGGACGATTTTCAACATGGCGGGCATTTGCTGGAATGTTGTCCGCGCGCGCTTCGCGTGGGCGTACAAGCCATTCATCATCTCGAACTCGCGCTGCCGTTGAGCTTGGATTATTTGACCGCGCATTTTGAACGCGATGTAGAACAGGATTTGAACCAAGCGGAAAAGTAAGCGTGTCTCATCATTTTCTATTTTGCTCGGATCAAGAATCCCGGTTTGTTGACCTCGGAATGTCAAAATCAGTTGTCGCAAAGCGACGCCTACAGAGCAGAGAAAATATGAAGAGAGCAGTGAATAAGCGAAACAAAAACAAGCCGGAGGAAATGCGCGCCGAGTATGATTTTACGAACGGCGTGCGCGGCAAACATTATCGAAACATGCAAGCGGGCTATACGATTATGGTTCACCGCGCGGATGGCACAACGATTGTCAAACAGGTGAAACCACCGCGCGGTGCGGTCCTTTTGGCGCCGGATGTCCAAGCATTTTTTCCTGACGCCGAAACCGTGAACACAACATTACGCTCGCTCATTCGCCTTGTACCGCACAAACGGCGGACGAACTTGAAACAAAAAGCGTAACATATCGCGCACTATGAACGACGACCTTTTGTATTTCAACGGCGTCAACGCGTCCACCGGTGCCTATCTCACGCCGCCGATGCGCGCAGCCGACCTCGCGCAGCTCGCGCGCGGTGAAACAATTGCGCCCGACCAACTCGCCGAGCTCAAATGGCGCGAAGCGCAAAAGCAATCGCATTACGGCGTCAAAGAAGGCGTTGACCCCAAGAATTTGGCGGAAGCGGGCTGGGGCGTCATTTTTCCGCAAGGGTACGACGCTGCGTTGTACGATGCCCTGCGCGTATTGTTGGAGCATCGCAAAACGGAGGCGAATCAAATTCGCGAACGCTATCGCGAATACACGTATCGTCCCGGCGAAAGCAAAAATCTTTTTCTCGCGCGCAACGGCGTCGGACCCGGCGTGGTAGACCCCGACAAAATGCCGTACTATTTGCTCCTCGTCGGCGACCCCGAAAAAATTCCGTACAGTTTTCAATATCAACTCGACGTGGCGTACGCGGTGGGACGCATTCACTTTGATACGACCGAAGAATATTCCTACTATGCCCAAAGCGTTGTGCGCGCAGAAACGCAAAACGTCGCGCGTCCCAAGCGCGCTGCGTTTTTCGGTGTTGCCAATCCCGACGACCCGAACACGCAGTCGAGCGCCAACAATTTGGTCAAACCGCTCGCGGAAAAAATGCGCGCGACGGAAATAGATTGGACGGTGGATTCCTTTCTCGCCCAAGACACCAATAAAACGCAGCTTGAAGAATTATTAAAAACGGATGCGCCGGCGTTGTTGTTCACCGCGAGTCACGGCGCGGGTTTCAGTCTGGGCGACCCGCGTCAAATGAAACATCAAGGCGCGCTCATTTGTCAGGATTGGGGCGGACCCGTCGCGATGAAAGACAAACCCGTGCCGCAAACCATGTACTATGCGATGGACGATGTGGCGGGCGACGCGCAGCTGCACGGCATGATTGCGTTTCATTTTGCCTGTTACGGCGCGGGCACACCGCGTCAGGATGAATTTTCACATTTGCAAAAAAACGCGCAGCAAGCGATTCAAATCGCGCCCGCGTCGTTCGTCGCCAAACTGCCCAAAAAATTATTGGCGCATCCGAAAGGCGGCGCGCTCGCCGTGATCGGACATGTGGACCGCGCGTGGGGTTCCTCCTTTTTGTGGAATCAAAATATCGAACAGCTCGGCGCGTTTGAAAGTACGCTCACGCGCTTGTTGCACGGCTATCCCGTCGGCGCGGCAATGGAATATTTCAACGAACGCTACGCCGAACTCGCCGCAAGTTTGTCGAGCAGTCTGGAAGACCTCAAACTCAATCGGCAAGTGGACATGGGCGAACTCGCCACCGTGTGGACGGCGAATAACGATGCGCGCGGGTACGCGATTGTCGGCGACCCGGCGGTGCGTTTGCGCGCAGGCGAAAATGGCAATGCCGCGCTCGCGCCGCGCATGGAAACTCTCACCTTATCGGCGCAAGCCCAAACCAATGTATCGGGACTGAATCAAAATCTCGATGCCACGCTCGAAAAATTGGAACAGCAACTCGCCGCGCTTGCTGAAACCTTAAAAGAATTGCGCGCGGCAATCAAACCACAATGACGTTTCGCGTTTGAACACAGGAACGTTTCAGCGCAAACGGTCCACGTCAAACGCAGCGCGTCACCTCAACAAGGAGGATGTCTCATGGGACTCGCCATGCTTGCCTTTGTCAACCTCTCGCGTCAAGACGCGTTCTTGTCCGTTCAAGAGCCGAACGGCGATTTGGAATTTGTCGCGAAAATTTTGCCCGGCACGTCGGAACGCCAAGTTTCAACGCCCGGCTGGGTGTGGAGCGTCGTTTCGAGCGATACGTTTGAAATTACCGCCGACGACAAAAATCATGTTTATCTTATCGGCGCGGGCGGCGTCTATGTCGTCGAAAAAACGAGCGCGCTCACGGCGGAAAGCGGAATGCGTCCGACCGATGCGGAATTTCCATTGAACATTGGCGGCGGTGGATAGACGACGAACGCATGGAGATTCTGGAAACCTATCTGCCGCAAGACCGTCGCCGCGCGCTCGCGAGTGAGACATCCATTCCCGAGCGCGCGGTTGGCGCGGTATTGTTTGCCGATATTTCCGGGTTCACTCCGTTAACGGAAGCATTCCTGCGCCGCGTGGGCGCGCGGCGCGGCGCAGAAGAATTAACCTCGCAGCTCAATCGCGTCTATGACGCGCTCATCGCGCAAATCGAAAAATTTGGCGGCAGTGTCATCACCTTTTCCGGCGATGCCGTCACGTGTTGGTTTCCCGAAACGCGCGCGGCGTTGCACGCGGCATACGCGCTGCAACACGCGATGCGCGACTTTGCTGCCATTCCCTTGCCCGATGGCGCAACGGCGGCGTTAACCATCAAAGTCACCGTTGCCTCCGGCATGGTGCGGCGCTTTGTGGTCGGCGACCCGCAAATTCGCCGCATAGATGTAATGGTTGGCAGTACCGTTGCGCGCACGGCGATAGCGGAACACCTCTCGCATCCCGGCGAAATTTTGTTGGACGCCGCGAGCGCGGAACAACTTGGAGCCGAAATTGAAATTATCGAATGGCGCGCGGACGAGAACACGCGCGAACGCTTTGCCGTTCTCGCAATCCCCGCGCAATTTTCGCTCCGTGCGCCCGCGCTGCCCGAATCACCCTCCCCTGAAATTCCTCCGCTGTCCGAAGAACAGCTCAAGCCCTGGATTCTCGCGTCCGTCTTGGAACGCGCGCGCGCCGAAGGGCAAATGTTTCTCACCGAACTGCGTCCTGTCGTCGCGCTGTTTGCGCGCTTTCAAGGCATTGATTACGACGGCGATGCAGCGGCGGGCGAAAAATTAAATCAATTGATTGCGCGCGCGCAGCAAATTCTCGCGCGCTATGGCGGCGCGCTGCTCGAACTGACCATCGGCGACAAGGGCAGTTATTTTTACGCGACCTTTGGCGTGCCGCACGTGCACGAGGACGACGCGTCGCGCGCCGTATATGCCGCGCGCGAATTGTTCAAACTCTGTGCCGAGTTGGGTTTTTTAGAGCCGCTGCAAATCGGCATCAGTCAAGGCGTGATGCGCGTGGGCGCGTATGGCGGACACACGCGCAGTACGTACGGCGCACAAGGCGATGAAGTGAATCTCGCCGCGCGTTTGATGACGCGCGCCGCGCCGGGCGAACTGCTCATCAGCGGACGCATTCAAAACGCGGTGGCAGGCGAATTTGATTTGGAACCGCTCGCGCCGCTCCAGCTCAAAGGCAAACAAGAACCGCTCCTGCCGTTTCTCGTGTTGGGCTTGCGCGAAACACGCCTGCAAGAATTTCAAGAAGCGTACTATAGTTTGCCCATGATTGGACGCGATGCCGAACTCGCGCGCGTACAAGAAAACCTCGCGTGGGCGCGCCGGGGACACGGGCAGGTCATTGGCATTACGGCGCCCGCCGGAATGGGCAAATCGCGTCTTACTGCCGAAATCATTCGCAGCGTGCGCCGCCGCAGTGAACCGAGTTACGGCGGTGAATGTCAATCATTCGGCACGAACATTGCGTACTTTGTGTGGGCGCCGCTGTGGCGCGCGTTTTTTAGCATTGACCCGAAACTGCCCGCGCGTCGCCAAACCCGCGCGTTGGAAAGCCAAGTCGCCGAACTCGCGCCCGAACGTCTCCCCGCGCTTCCACTGCTCGGCGCGCTCGTCCAAGTGCCGATTGCGGAAAATGATTTCACACGCGCGCTGGAACCCGAATTTCGCAAGTCCGCGCTCGAAGCGTTACTCCTCGATTGCGTTCGCGCCGCCGCAGACGACGCGCGCGCGCAACAGCAGCTCTTGTTATTTGTCATCGAAGACGCGCACTGGATTGACCCCGCGTCGCGCGCGCTGTTGGAACTGCTCGCCGCGAGCATTGAAAATTTACCCGTTGTCATTTTGCTCACGTATCGCCCGCCTGAAACGGACGACGAAAATTGGCCGAGTCTGACGGCACTGCCGCACTTTACCGAAATTACGCTTACGGAATTGACTGCCGCGCAAGGCGAAGGACTGATTCGCGCGAAGCTCGCGCAGCACACGCCCGAAAACACCTTGGCGATTCCCGGCGCGCTCATCGCGCGGCTCAACGCGCACGCGCAAGGCAATCCGTTTTATATCGAACAGCTGTTGGACTATTTGCACGACCGCGGCATCAACGTGCGCGATGCGGACGCGGTGAACGCCATCGAACTGCCGAATACTCTGCATCGTTTGATTCTGAGCCGCATGGACCAATTGAACGAACAACAGCAGCTCACGTTAAAAGCGGCGAGCATCATCGGGCGGTGGTTCAGCGTCGCGCACCTGTGCGGCTATTTTCCCCAAGTCGGTTCGCCCGAACGCGTGCGCGCAGAACTGGACCGCATGCAGCAATATGACCTCACCGCGCTGGAGCAACCCGAACCGGAACTGGCGTACTTGTTCAAGCACATGGTCACGCAGCAAGTGGCGTACGAAGCGTTGGCATATTCCACGCGCGCGACCTTGCACGAAGCGTACGCGCATTTTTTGGAAACTTACGACGACCCCGCGCGCGCGTTGGATGTCATCGCGTTTCATTATGACCGCAGTGAAAATTTGCCCAAGCGCCGCGAATATTTGCGCCGCGCGGGACAAGCCGCCGCCGCGCGTTTTGCGAATGCGGAAGCGGTGGACTATATCACGCGCGCGCTCGCGCTGACGCCCGCGTCCGATGTGCGCGAACGCTGTGTGTTGTTGACCGCGCGCGAACGCGTATTTGATGTGATGGGCGAACGCGCCAAACAACGCGCCGATTTACAAGAACGCGCGGCGCTTGCCCTGGAGCTGCAAGATACGCATGAACAAATCACCGTCGCACTGCGGCAAGGTTGGTTGGCGGAACGCACGGGTGTATATCCGGAGGCGCTCACGGCGGCAGAAAAAGCGCTGGCGTTGATGGGAAAAGATAGAGTTGAGCCGCAAGCGGAGCAACGCTTGCGCGGTGAGGCATACGCGTTGTGGGGTCAGGCGTTGTGGGAACAAGGCGAGCCGCGTGCGGCGCAAGAAACTTTGCAGCGTGCGTTGGACTATGCGCGCGCCGGAGAGGATTTGGCGAATCAGGCGCGCGTGTTAAATCTTTTGGGAACGATTTGGCGGCATCTCGGCGAATTTCGTCGCGCACGCGACTTGCACGCACAGGCACTTGGATTCGCGCACGCCGCGCAAGACCGCCGCCGCGAATATTGGACGCTCAACAATCTCGCCGCTGTGGCGCAAACCATCGGCGATTTGAAACAGGCGATTGGTTATTACACCGACGCGCTGGAAATCGTACACGAAATTGGCGACCGCAGTGGACAAGCCGCGTTGTTGAGCAATCTTGCCGCCGCGTACACCGCACATGGCGAGTATGACCGCGCGCTGGAGGTGTACGCACAAGCCCTTGATGCGGCGACGAGCGTGGGGGACCGCAAAAATGTGTGGCGCGTTCTCATCAACAGCGGCGAAACGTACCGGATTTTGGGCGCGTATGAAAACGCGCAAACATACACCGAACGCGCGTTGCAATTGGCAAAGGAGTTGGGCGACCGTTTGGGTGAAGGATTAGCGCTGGTGAATTTGGGCGCGATTGAATTGGCGCGCGGCGAATTGGACGCGGCACAAGCTGTCGCGGAACGCGCGCTGGAAATTACACGCGCGACGGCGCGGCGCGAAAGCGAAGCGTTTGTCTTGAATACGTTGGGGCAAATTGCGTTGGAGCGAAATGAGCGCGCGGAGGCGGCGCGCCATTTTGAACAAGCTGTCCAAATTTGGGAAACGCTGGAGCCACTGCCCGAAGCGCTCGACGCGTATGCGGGGCTGGCGCAGCTCGCGCTCGAACGCGTTGAAAAGCAAACGGCGCACGGCTATGCGGAAAAAATTATGGCGTACCTCGACGCGCATCCCGAGCAAGCGGGCGACCCCGCCGCGCTCGCGTCCGCGCTCGTCACCTACCGCGTTTTTGCTAATGAAAATGACGCGCGCGGCGAGAGCATTTTGCAAAATGCGCGTGACGCTCTCGCCGCGCGCGCGGAAAAGATGAGTGACCTCACGTCGCGGCGTTCGTTTTTGGAAAATGTACGCGCCAATCGCGAATTGATGCGTACACCGAACGCCGCCGCGCCCTAGGCGCGTTCGCTCGCGTTGGTTACATCGGGAACATCTTCGCCGAGCGCCGTTGCTAAATCAATTTGATGCTCTTGCTCTTGGACCAAAATTTCGCGAATTTGTTCCGCCAGCGCGTATTCGCCCAACTCTTCGCATTGACGAACGCGTTCGCGATAATTCTTGATGGTCGTGTTCTCGTTGTCCAAATCAAACCGCAGCATATCCTGCGCCTTGTCCGAAGTCTTGACCGCTTTCGGAGTTACGGTGGGCATGCCGCCGAGATAATCAATTTGTTTCGCGATGGTGAGCGCGTGCTGCAATTCCTCGCCCGCGTGCTTTTCCAATTCGCCTGCGATGTTCATGTACGCCGCGCCTTTTAGCACTTGGGAATAATTGACGTACGCGATAATGGCTTGATATTCGCGCGCCAAATCTTCGTTGAGCGCGTCAATCAATTTCGCGCGGGTCATACCGTCGTTCGAGTTTTTCTTGTTTTGCGCCATGTGGTGCCTCCTTGAATTGATTTCAACTGTTTCTAACGAAACCATCCGCAAAACAGTACGCCCAAGTTTTGGGTGCTACTTTGTGTTAAAATTCCACCATGCCTTCTTTCCAATTTTCCATTGAACCTTTTCTCGGCGCGTGGGAGCTCGACCCCGCGCAGTCACAGTACGAGCTGGGCGCGCCGCCACAGCGCGGCCGGTACCAGCTGCTTCAAGAAAATCCAAACGAACCTCGCGTTACCGTCGTGATGGATTGGACCGACGCGGCGGGCAAAGATTTTCACATGATTTATTACATGACGCCTGACGGCGCGGACCATCCCTACGCCGATTCGCCTGCGGTGGACGCGGTGCAAACGATTTTGGTGGATGCGCGCACACTGGAAACCATTTCTAAAAAAGACGGCAGCGTGGTCGCGCGCGGGCGGCGTGAATTGTCTGCCGATGGCAATACGATGCGCGTGACGCAATCCGGCAAAACGCCGGACGGCGCCGCGTTTGCAAACGTGGCGTTGTATCACAAACGACGCGGAGACATAGAACGCACGGTATCAAATTGATTGAGGTTGTTCAGGAGCAACGACGATGGCAGAGGAGCAAGCAAAAAAAGAAGCAGAACCGCAAGTCGAAATTCATGACCAAATAGTTGAAACCAAACACAGTATTGTGCTGAATGGACAAACCATTCCGTACACCGTGACCACCGGCACGTTGGTCTTGAAAGAAGAAACGGAAAAGGAAGGTGTAGCAGAAGGAGCCAAGCCCAAGGCATCTTTCTTTTTCATTGCGTATACACGCGACGGGGCAGCAACGGGCGGGGTAGGCGCGGAACCGGGTTCCGTGCCTACCCCGCCCAACACGCGTCCCATCACGTTTTCGTTCAACGGCGGACCGGGTTCGTCGTCGGTATGGCTGCATCTTGGTTTGCTCGGTCCGCGCCGCACGGCAATGACCGATATTGGCGATTTGCCGCCGCCGCCATACCAAATGGTGGACAATGAATATTCACTGCTCGACGTGAGCGATTTGGTTTTTATTGATCCGGTGGGCACGGGCTACAGCCGCGCGGTGACAGGCGAAAAGGACAAGGCATTTCACGCCTTCAAAAAAGATATCGAATCGGTGGGCGATTTCATTCGCTTGTACACGACCCGGTACGGGCGCTGGCTTTCGCCAAAATTTTTGATTGGCGAGAGTTACGGCACCACGCGCGCGGCAGGGTTGAGCGGTTATTTGCAGGAACGTCACGGACTTTACTTGAACGGCATCATGCTCATTTCGTCCATTCTCGATTTTGGCACCGCCGATTTCAATGTGGGCAATGACCTGCCGCACATTCTCTTTTTGCCCACGTTCACCGCGACGGCGTGGTATCACAAAAAACTCGCGGCAGATTTACAACAAGACCTGCGCGCGACCTTGACACAGGCGCAGGAATTCGCGTTGAATGATTACGCGAACGCGCTGATGAAAGGCGACGCACTGACTGACAAGCAGCGCGCGCAGATTGTGAAAAAACTCGCGCGCTTGACGGGGCTGACGCCCGCGTATATCGAACGCACGAATTTACGCATTGATATTTTTCGATTCATCAAAGAACTGTTGCGCGAGGAACGGCGCACCGTCGGGCGACTCGATTCGCGGTTTCGCGGCATCGAACGCGACGCGGCGGGCGAATCCATCGAGAACGACCCAAGTCTGAGCAATATTATGGGTCCCTATACGGCGACGTTTTACGATTATGTGCGCCGCGAATTGAAATTCGAGAGCGATTTGCCGTACGAAATTCTTTCGTTCAAAGTGAATACGCAGTGGAGTTTTGGCGACCACGAAAACAAATATGTGAATGTGGCGGAAACGCTCCGTAAGGCGATGAGCATCAATCCGCACCTCAAAGTGTTTGTCGCGAACGGCTATTACGATTTGGCGACGCCGTACTTTGCCACGCAATACACGTTCAATCATCTCGGACTGGACGCGAGTTTGCGCGGCAATGTTTCAATGGCGTACTATGAAGCGGGACACATGATGTACATCCACTTGCCATCACTCGCGCAGTTAAAAGAGGATTTGGTAAAGTTCATGCGCGGGGCGATCCATGAAACGTAATGAAAAAAATCGTGGCACGTGCCACGATTTTTTTTCACTACGTTAGAAATCCACCGTTATCCGCGTCGGCTCGACATGGTCTTCGACAATTCGCACTTGCTCTTGCACGAGACCGAACCAATAGAACGGGTCAACCTTTGGCGGCTTGTCAATGATTTTGATACCGCCCGAAATCGTCACCACTTGGTCGGGCATTAGATAATAAATTGTTTTGCCCTCGCGCTCGACCTTTGTCAATTCATTGTTCATCCCCAGCTGCCAGCGATAGGGATATTGGCGTCCGATAGAATTGCCTTCGGAATCTATGCCGAGCCGCCAAATGCCCGGTTCTTCAAATTGTTCGACGACGGAAAAATTTTGACTCGTCGTGTAGACAAAACCCGGTTCCGGTCCTTTGGTGCGAATCGGCACCGTGCCGACATTTTTCACCGTCACGGTAAAGTACAATGTATCGCCCAACGGAATCACGCGCGGATTGAAATCGCCCGCGCTGCCGATAATGGCCGCGCGCGGTGTGCCGCCGTCTTTGATGACGAGCGGCGCTTGCTCTGTGACCATGTTGCCGTTCGCATCCACTGCTTCCGCGACGATGGTGTAATTGCCATCCGGCGGCGGAGGCGCGCCACGGTCAATCCCCGCGTCATAATCGTACTCGTGCGGACCGACTGCGCTCAATTTGTCTTCGGTGAGTAACGTCGTCTCTTTTTTCTCGTCAATTGGCAATTTCTTTTTGCCGTCGGTGATGTACACACTCACGCGCGCGGGTTTGGTCAAGTAATAGCGAATAATCACGCGGTCGTCGAGACCGTCTTGATTCGGCGTGAACTCTTGCGGAAAAACAGTGAACGCTTGCAATTCGGGCAGCGTGGTGTCTGCGTTCACGATGTTGAGTGTGCCGAGTTTGCTTTCGCTCAAACCATTTTCATCTTGCGCTTCGACGACGACTTGGTACGTGCCGTCGTTCAGCGTGCGATTGTCCACCGAGCCGCCGAACAGGATTTCAAAATCACCCGACGCGCGCGATTGATTTTCGCGCAAAACATATTTGCCCGCTTCATTCACGAGATACACATTCACGCGCGCGGGACGCGATAACGAGTAACCGATTTTCGTCGCGCGATTCGGTTCGCCCGGACGCGGCGAAATGGTTTCGGGATTGACAGATATATTAGTGATGAGCGCGGAGTTGCCGCACGCGACAATGAGCGAAAAAAGAAGTGTAATGAGGATGGTGGAAAGTTTGTTCATAATTGTTCGTGAAAAGTCAAACGTAAAATCTCCAATCTCTAATCTCCAATCTCCACTGTTCCAACAATCAACGCGTCGCCCAAATCATTCCCATTCGCATCAAACACCCGCAGTCGTGTTCCGTTCGCATCATATAAACCGATTTCGATTTTGTAATTTCCGCGCGGCGCATCGTCGGCGAATTTCACCTGATACGCGTCGGCAATCGTTTGGTTTGGCGTCCACGCGGTGGTCGGCAATTTTCCATCGAGCGGCAAACGGTCAACCTGCCCCCACAAAAAATTATTTTGCGCGGGATTGTACTGTTCCCCGAGCAAATGCACAAACACAGTGTAACTTGTTTGCAAAGCCGCGTCCGTTTGCCAAAATAAAGTCAGCGGCAAATTTTCGCCCGCGCGAAATCTTTGCGATGCTGTGTTGATGCCGACAAGTTGGATATGTGCGCCAAAACGTTCATTGCGCGTTTGCATTGTCGCATCACCTGTGTTGATGTTCACATTACTGCGCGACAAAACGCGAATTGTGCCGATGGGCAACGCATTCAAGCGCGCTTGCGCGACGACACGCAATTCATTTGTATTGGCATCGGGCGGAATTTGCAAATCACCTTGCGCGCGTTCGCGCGCCCCGATAGAAATTGGAATTGCGGCGCGTGAAACAATTTCGCCATCTGCTTTTTGCAATGACAAGTTTATTGTCGTCAAATCTTGCGCCTCCCAGTACGTCACCACGCGCACCACATCGCCGGCGAATCCTTCGCGCACGGGCAAGTCCACGCCGACCAATTTCAAGCGTTCGTCGAAAACATCGTCGCGCAAAATTTGCGGTGAAAAATTTTCGCGCGGCACATCTTTCACGTTGCGAATTTCGTTCGCGTACAACGTCAGACGTTTATCGCCAAAAGTTTGTTCGTACTGTTTCGGCAAACGTTCCGCGATTCTTTGTTCCACCAAACGCGTCGGGTCTTGTCGCAGCGCGTCGGGAATCGTCACCACCCACACTGCGTTGTGCGGCGCGGTCTGCGCGGCGATGCCCGCGGCGGTGGCGTCATTCACCTGCGCGCCGTTCGGAACGCCAACCCAATTGAAATCGCGTTTGAGATAGTACAAAAACGTTGGATATTCTTGGTCGGTGTTCAAAACAATCGCGTCATCGGGCGCGCCGAAATTATTGAGCATTTGCGAAAGCGTTGTGTATTCATCGCGCAGAATGCGTCCGCGAAAATAATCGTTTAACGTGAAAATTTGCGCGAGGATGACAAACAGCGCGAGCGCGGCAGAAACAATTTGTCCAACCCGTCCGCGTAAATTTTCTGCCACAAACAAAATTCCCAACGCGAGCAAAAGCGCTATCGCGGGCGTGAGCATCATCAAATAGCGCGCTTGAATTTTTGGCGCAAAAATCGCGGCGGGTGTGAGCGAGAGAAGGTAAATCAGCGCGGGGGGAATGAGGAGAATCAATAGCGCATAAAGAGTGCCCCAAATTTTTTGGAGACTGGAGACTGGAGACTGGAGACTGGAGACTGGAG
>JAKOPZ010000166.1 GCA_029778615.1 Chloroflexota bacterium
CCCGAATGATCCATCGCAGTACAACGGGCAAACCGAAAGCGCACTGCATGTGTGGCATTACAACGGCTCGACGTGGGACGACCTCGGCGGAACACTCGACACAACAACGCACGCGCCGTATCACTGCGTCACCGCGACAAACGCGCTCACGAGTCTCAGTCCGCTCATTCTCGCGCCGACCGGAACGACGGCGGTGAATGTTGCGGGTGTGAAAGCGAGCATCAACCAAAAAGGCAACGTCGTCGTCAAATGGCGCACCACCACCGAATCGCAAATCGCGGGCTTTAATGTGTTCCGCAAAACCGGCAAAGGCGAATGGAAACAAGTGAACGCGAATTTCATTCAAGCGAAACACGCGGGCAGCACGGAAGGAAACAAATATCGGTTCGCGGATAAACAAATACATAAAGCCAAAACCTATCGCTACAAAATCGAGGTCAAGTATCTCGACAATCACAGCGAGTGGACCAAAGTGGTGCGAGTGAAAATGCCATGATTCAAAAAACCTCAAGCAGGAACACTGTGCTTGAGGTTTTTTCTTGATTGACGCGCGCATTTCGCCTCACATATAATCCCCTCATTCACTTCAAAGGACAAAAAATGATTTCTCCCGTTGAAAAATTATCCGACGACGCGTTACACTTTCTCAAACAAACGCTCGGCGACGAATTTGTCACAACAAACTTTTCCGAACGCGAGCATCACGCGCGCGACCAATCGTTTCACGACGCGCACATGCCAGCCGTCGTCGTCTTTCCCGAAAACGCCGAACAGGTGTCCGCGCTTTTGAAATACGCCAACGCGCAGCGCATTCCCGTTGTCGCGTGGGGCGCGGGAACGAGCATCGAAGGCAATCCCATTCCCATCGCGGGCGGCATCGTGATTGATTTTTTACGCATGGACAAAATCCTGCGCGTCTATCACGACGATTTTCAAGTGGATGTGCAGCCGGGCATCAAATACAAAGACATGAATGTAAAACTCGCGCCAGACGGATTATTCTTTGCGCCCGACCCCGGCGCGAACGCGAGCATCGGCGGCATGATTGCCAACAACGCGGCAGGCACGCGCACGCCCGGTTATGGCGCGACGCGCGACAATGTATTTCGTTTGCAAGTGGTGTTGGCGAACGGCGAAATCATTCACACCGGCACGCGCTCCAAGAAAACATCCAGTGGTTATGATTTGGTGCATCTCTTTATCGGTTCCGAAGGCACGCTCGGTATCGTCACGCAAGCGACACTCAAGCTGCATCCCATTCCCGAACATTTCAGCGCGGTGGTCGCTTCGTTTGAAAATGTCGCGGGCGCGACGCGCGCCGTTTCCGCCATCATGGGCGCGGGCTTGAACCCCGTCGCGTTGGAATTTCTCGACGTGGCGACGGTCAGCGAATTGAACACCACGAACGAATTTCATTTGAACGAAAAGCCAACCCTGCTCATAGAGTTTCACAGCGCGACACCGCACGCGATGGAACATGAACTCGAACTCGCGCAAGAACTGTGCCATGACAACGGCTGCATTTTTTTTGAAGCGGGCGTGGGACGCGCGGAACGCGACCGCTTGTGGAAGATGCGGCACTCGACGTACGAAGTGCTGGTGCGGAATCATCCGGGAATTTCGTTTCTCGTCTGCGATGTCGCCGCGCCCGTTTCCAAATATCCCGAACTCGTCGCCGCGTGCGCACAAGAAATCAACGCGCTGAATTTACCCGGCGCGTCCATTGTCGGACACGCGGCGGACGGCAACGCGCATCCGCTCGTCCCCTACTTGCCCGACGATGAGGCGAGTCACGCGCGCGCGGTGCAAGCGCTCGGCAACATGGTGCGCGTC